>NZ_RAWN01000051.1:0-52989 GCF_003668895.1 Corallococcus sp. AB045 | reverse complement strand
GGCGGGCGGGGGCATCGAGGTCACGGTCTCCTGGCGGGGTGCAGGCCATGCGGCCAGCCTCCGCTCTTTCCCCAGCACGCTAGGTGAATCCGGAATCGGCTTCAAGCACCCCTCCCGGCGGCCGGAGCGCCGGTTGTCGGGCGCGGACCACGCCCCACGGGCCGGGGAGCGAACGGGCACGCACGCGGTCTTCCCCCTCCGGCCTGTCCTCCACGCCCACCACCCCTAGCTTTTTCCCAGCGGGGGGCCCGAGGGGCCACCCCGTCCCACTCACACATCATCCGGGAGAGATTCCATGAAGAAGCTCATTGGGGTTTTCGCATCCGTGGCGCTGCTGGGTTCGGGTGTGGCCTTTGCCCAGGAAAGCGCGACGCAGGGCTCGCAGCAGCCGTCGACGTCGTCCGGCAGCATGCAGGGCTCCTCCGAGAGCACGGGCGGCTCGGGGTCGTCCTCGGCGCACACGATGGGTTCGTCGAGCATGACGGGCTCGAACGAGCTGACGGGCAAGGTCGTCAAGAGCGACAGCAAGAAGGTCTACATCAGCAGCGCCAGCGGCGCGGTGGTGCCCCTGGACATCGACAGCAAGACGCAGTTCACCGACCCGAGCATGAAGAACGCCAAGAGCCTGAAGGAGGGCCAGGAGATCCGCGCCAGCTTCCAGGTGAAGGACGAGAAGAACATGGCGACCAGCATCTCGCCGAGCTCGGGCACGGGCGGCTCGGGCACCGACCCGATGGCGCCGGACTCGTCCATCAACGAGGGCACGGGCGGCTCGGGCATGGATGACAAGAACCAGGGCATGGGCACCGGCAACGACTCCACGATGAACCCGGACACGGGCTCCAACACGGGTTCCAGCAGCTCGCCGAAGACCTACTAGCACCGCCGCCACTCCCCTCCCCTGTTCCTCTCCCGCACGGGAGGGGAACCCCGGCTCGCGGCCCTCCGTTCGTCGGCGGGCCGCGGGCGTCTTCCGTGATGGGCGCTTCCGCGCGGCGGAAGCAGGAGCGGCATGGACCACGAGGCGGATGTCGTCATCCTGGGGGCCGGCGCCGCGGGGCTCGCCGCGGCTGAACGATTGATGAGCAAGGGCCTGCGGGTCATCGTGCTGGAGGCGCGCGACCGCGTGGGCGGCCGCGTGGCGACGCTCCGGGACACGGTGGCGGACGTGCCCCTGGAGCTGGGCGCTGAGTTCGTCCATGGCAAGCCCGCCAGGCTGATCAGGCGCATCCACCGGGCTGGCCTGAAGGTGAGCCCATGCAACGACACGCATGCGCTCCTGTGGCGCGGGAAGCTGGGTGATGGAGAGGACGCCTTCGCGTTCCAGGAGCCCCTGATGTCCGCGAAGGGACCCGACCGCCCCATGGCGGCGTGGGTGGCGGAGCAGGCGCGCATCCACCGGTGGCCGCCCGTCGTGTGCGCGATGGCGCGCTCGTATGTCCGGGGCTTCTACGCGGCGGATCCGGACGTCGCGAGCACGCTCGCCATCGCGCGGATGGAGCGGACCGCTGACACGTCCGGGGGCACCACGCCTTCGCGCGTGCTGGAGGGGTATGACCGCGTGCCGCACGCGATGGCCGCGAAGCTGCTCGCGAAGCCGGACACGCTGTTCCTCAACGCCGTGGCCGAGGAGGTGCGCTGGAGACCGGGCTCGGTCCTCGTACGAGCCCGGACCCGGCAGGGCACTCCGCTCGGGACGTTCCGGGGGGAGCATGCGGTGGTGACGCTTCCCGTGGGCGTGTTGCAGGCGAAGCCTCCCGCCCCGGGTGCCGTGCGCTTCATGCCTCGCGTGCGGGAGCAGGAGCGGGCCTGGAACCGGTTGGCGATGGGCTCCCTGGTGAAGGTCATCCTGCGCTTCCGCACGGCGTTCTGGCGCGAGCAGGAGGCCACCGCGCGCTTCGGCTTCTTCCACGTGCCCGCCTCCGCGTTCCCCACGTGGTGGACGCTGTCGCCTCACCGACGCACGCGGCACCTGGTGGGCTGGAGTGGAGGCCCTGCCGCCGCGTCGCTGTCCCGCGCGAGCGAGAAGGCGGTGCTGGGACGCGCGCTCCAGGGGCTGTCACAGCTCTTCCATCTCTCCGTGCGGGAGCTGAACGCGCGGCTGGAAGCGTGGCACGTGCAGGACTGGCAGGCCGAGCCGTACACGCGCGGCGGCTATGCGGTCATCCCTTCTGGCGCGATGGACGCCGTCGGAGCGCTCGCGAGGCCCGTGGGCCGGACGCTCTTCTTCGCTGGCGAGGCCACGCACGCGGGCGGCGATGAGGGCACCGTGCATGGTGCGCTCGAGACGGGACGGCGCGCGGCGGACGAGCTGCTGGCCCGGCGCTCGAAGGCTTGAGCCCTTTCCGTCCTCCTGGCGGGGGAGCGGGCGGAGGGGCGCTGGTGGTGATGTGCGAGCGTTGGCGCGTGGACATCTTCAGGGCATGCGCCTCTGGATCGCCATCGTCGCGGGATTGAGCATGGGTCAGGCGTACGACCCGGAGCCGTTGCCCCCGGAAGATCCGTCCGTGAGGGACCCCGCCGCCGCAGCCCTGCAGGATGCCTATGAGCAGGCCGCGGACGACCGGAATGGTGCGCGGCCTCCGCAGGGCTACGTCATCCAGGCCCCGTCGGATCCGACCGAGGGCAGCTATTACTCGCTGACCCCCCTGATGCCCGATGGCAACCCGCCGGTCACTTCGGGCGAGGTCGCGGTCCAGCAGTCCCAGACGTATGTGCCGCCGCCCGTCCCCACCGTCTTCGAGCAGCAGCAGCCCGCCGCTGGTGAGGCGACCGAGACGGAGGCCGCACAGCCCCAGACGGGCACGGGAGGCGCTGGCACGGCGGGGAGCCCGACGGAGCAGCCCGCCACGGGTTCGGGAGCGGCCGGAACGCCTTCGACCACGGGTGGAACGACCGCGGGGCAGCCCGCCACGGGCGCGGGTGCCGCGGGGACCGCGCCGGCCTCTGGCACTCCTGAGGCGAATGCCCCTGGCTTCGGCGGCGGCGCCTATGACACCGGCGCGACCTCCTCCGCGGCTCCGAGCAACGTCGCTCCGGGTGGCACGGGCGAGGCACCGCTGGATACATCGAGCGTGACGGTGCAGGAGCCGGGGACCGCGACGGGCGGCGCGGGTGCGGCCGGTACGACTGGAACCGAAACCGCCACACCGCCCTCCGCGACGGGCGGCATGGGTGCGGCTGGCACTCCAGGAACCGGATCCGCCACGCCGCCCGCGACAGGTGGCGCGGGTACGGCGGGAACTGGCACCACCGCTCCGTCGGGCACGACGGCGCCAGCACAGGCACCCCAGGGAGCGCAGGGACAGGCCCAGACGCCGCAGGACACCGCCGCTGCCAAGGAGGAAGTGACGCGTCTGCGCCAGCGCATCGCGGACCTGGAGCAGGAGATGGAAGCCCGCGACACGCGCGCCACCGAGCGCACCCAGGCCGTGCAGACCCAGGTGGACACGCACGAGCAGCGCGCCTACGAGGCCGAGCGCGCTCGGCAGCAGCGGCTGGCTCGGATCCAATCCGGCGGCCAGTGGATGCTCGCGGCGGATCAGGCGCTGGAGCAGGGCGAGTTGGACGTGGACAACGCCCTCGACATCGCCGACGAGGACTTCTCGGTCGTTCGCCAGAGCGCATCGGCCTTCGGGCAAGGCGGCGTCGTGGTCCAGGCCGAGCGCATCCGCGCGCAGATCGCCTATGCCCGGGATGCCGCCAACCGCCGGGACATCTACGCCGCGCGCATCGCCCTGCAGAGCGCGGGCAATGAGCTGCGGCTGGCGCGCGCCGCGAGCCTGGAGCGCTCGGGCACGTCCAACTCCCTGCTCAATCCGTGATGCGCGGGGTGGTGCTCGCCGGTGCGCCCGCGGGCTTCGCGATGAGGTAGCCCTGCACGAAGTCCACCCCGTGCCGGCGCACCCAGGACAGCTCCTCGGGCGTCTCGATGCCCTCGGCCACCGTCTGGATGCCGAGCTGCCGGGCGATCTCCAGCAGCTTCTGCACGATGGACGCCTTGTAGGGGTCCGCGTGGACGCCCCGCACCAGCTCCATGTCCAGCTTCATGAACTCCGGCCGGAGCTGGTGGATGAGGTTCAGCGACGAGTAGCCCGCGCCCAGGTCGTCCAGCGCCACCTTGAAGCCCGCCGCGCGGTAGAAGTCCACGATGGCGCGCAGGTGCGCCGCGTTCGCGGCCCGGTCGGATTCGATGATCTCGAAGACGACGTGCGACTCCGGGATGCCCGACTCGCGGATGGCCGCCACCGTGGAGCGCAGGCAGTAGGCCGGATCGTAGATGGCCGTGGGCGTGAAGTTGATGAACAGGTGCGTGCTCAGCTGGTGCCGCACCGCCTCGCGGATGGCGGTGGTGCGCGCGGCCAGGTCCAGCTGGAACAGCAGGTCCGCCTCGCGCGCCGTGTCGAACAGCCGGTTCGGGGGCACCAGCGCCCCGTCCCGGTCACGGCCTCGCAGGAGCGCCTCGTGCGCGAAGACGCGGGAGGTGTCCTGCGCGTGGACGATGGGCTGGAAGAACGTGGTGAGCCGCGACTCCGCCAGCATGTCCACCAGCCACCCGGACTGATGCAGCATGGTGAGCCGCTGCAGTGAGTCCACGCGCGGGAAGTCCGCCAGGCCGGGCTCGCCGTCGCCTTCGACGAAGAGGGCGCGCGTGCCCCGCACCTCCTCCGCCGTCAGCACGTTGGGGAGGTTCGCGGAGAGCTTCCGCAGGCCGCCCTCCCCCATCCCCACCACGACACACTGAACGTCGGTGCGCAGTTGGAAGGTGCCCCCCGAATCACGCAGGTGGGCCACCAGCTTGCCCAGGCTGTGGCCCAGCGGCGGCCACAGGAAGAGACGCCCCGGTGCGTCCGGCGTCTCGGGCAGGGTCTGGCAGCGGCCACATCCGTTCAACGGGGTCATGACACAGCCTTGGCGTCACGGGGTGTGGCGGAAGATGAGCAGCCCGCGCGTTGTGTCCCACCCATACACCAGCCCGTCCGCGACATGAACGCCCTGGAGGCCGTCGAAGTAGCTCTTGCCCCGGCCCGCGTCCGTCTCGGTCCAGGTGTTGAAGTACCCGGCCGCCTTCGGCGTTCCCAGCGTGGCCACGTCGTACACCCGCAGGCCGTCCTGGTAGTTGGCCACGTAGAGCGTGGTGCCCGACAGGGCCATGCCGGCCAGCGTCGCCTCGGGCCGCAGCGGCACTTCGCCGCGCTGCACGATGGCCGTCGGGTTCGTGGCGTCCAGCGCCAGGATGGAAGAGCCCCAGGCGTCAGAGCCCTGGTAGACGACCGTGGAGTCCCCCAGCTTGCCCACCGCCAGGGCGCTGGTGGAGGGCCCGGCGAAGCGGCCCAGGAGCTTGGGCAACTTCGCCGTCGTCGCCAGGGGCGCGAGGTCCGTCACCGTCATGCCGTAGCTCCAGTTGCTCACGTACAGGCGGTTGTCCTGCACCGCCAGGGCGTAGGGGTACTCGCTCAGGGCGGGCGAGGCGCCCTCCACCGAGTAGCGCACCACGAGGGTCGGCGCGGACGGCTGGGTCACGTCCAGGATGACGATGTCCGACTTGGGCAGGGGCGACGCCACGTAGAGCAGGTTGCCGTCCTTCACCATGCCGTCCACGCGCACCGGCAGGTCCGCCAGCACTGTCTTGTCGCAGGTGGGGATCTCCGGGTTGGCGAGGTCGCAGATGCGGATGCCCGTCGCGTAGGTGCCCAGGTAGAGCGTCGTGCCGCTGATGAGCGTGCTGGTGAACGTCTCCGTGGGGATCTTCTGCTCGGACACCAGCGTCGGGTGCGCGGGGTCCTTCACGTTGTAGACGAACAGGCCCTCGCTGCCCGCGATGACGTAGGCGTAGCCGTTCGCGACCGACAGGCCGCGGGCGGCGCCGCGGGGCAGCACGCCCTGGCCCAGCAGCTCCACGCGGTCGGACTCGGCCTCGCCCTCGCGGCGCGCGACGCGCTTGGCGGTGAAGGTGCCCTGGCTCAACATCTCGCCGTTGCCGCACACGCGCACCACCCCCAGCACCTCGCCCGGCCCGGAAGCCTTGCAGCCGGCGAACGCGTAGCGCAGCGTCGAGCCGTTGGCGCCCGCCAGGTCGCTGGTCAGGAAGAAGGTGTCCGGGGTGATTTGCTTCGTCGTCATCGTCAGGCCGACGAGGAGCGGATCGCCGGGCGAGAACCGGATGGACGACGGGCCCGAGTAGCCGTCATCCAGGTTGATGTTGGTGTTCCAGATGCCTTCCGCCTGGACGACACTCAACGTCGACCGGTCACAACCGGGCAGGTCGATGGCTTCAAGCTGACACTCGGCCTTGTTGTCGGAACTGTCCTTGCCACAACCGAAGGCGAGGAGCGCGGTAGCAGCGACGAGAGAAAGACGATTCATTCCCTCCTCCATACCGGGCCATCCCGACCGCCGCCAAGTCCCCCCGGCGTGCACAGAGGGAGAAGAGCCGGGACGTCCACCGCAACGCAAAGAAACAAAAGGACCGCTTGTGCGTTTCCGGTGGGAGAGGGAGCCTTCCGCCAGGCCCCTGATAGCCTGTCTCCTCGCCGTACCGAGGTGCTTTTTGAACCCCCGTCCGCACGTGATCGCCGTGCTGCTGGCCCTGCTCCTGCCGGAGCTCGCGCTGGCCCAGGTCTTCGTCGTTCCCCGTCGCGCGGGGAAGACGCCCGTGAACAGCTACGAGTTCGAGTGGCGGCATGTCGACATCCTCGTGGGTCCCGCCGCCACCGGCCTGGCGAAGCCCGCGGACCACACCGCGCATGAGAACCCGCCCGGCACCCAGGGCGGCGCCAATCCGCAGGCACCCACCACGTCGTCCCAGACGGGCGACATGCAGTCCCCGCCGGGCGGCCCGGAGGTCACCCCTTCCGGCAACGTGACCATGGCGCCGCCGGGTGAGCAGAAGCCCCCGGCCGATGGCATCGCGCTCGACATGGGCGCGTCCGACGCCGGCATCCCTCCGACCGTCACGGGCCTTGCCGACGGCGGCATCCCGCCTCCGGGCGTGGTGGCGCTGGCGGACGGCGGCACGGTGGGCGACGCGGGCACGCTCGCGGGTGTCACCAGCGAGGACGGCGGCACGGTGTTCTCCGGCGCGCCGCTGATGCTGGGAGGCAGCACGGACGGCGGCTTCAAATACACCTACGCGAAGGACCTGGGCGCGAAGACGGGCGGCGTGCGCTTCTACTTCTACGAGCGCGAGCGCGAGGTGGCCGAGCGGGCCGCGCCCATCATCGAGGAGGCGTACCGGTACCTGGTGGATCAGTTCAAGTACGTGCCCACGGAGACGTTCCCGTACATCCTCTACAGCAGCTACGCGGAGTTCCTGCAGACGAACGTGTTCGCGGTCTCCGAGGGCACGCTGGGCGTCACCTCCACGGAGGACCTGAAGCTGTCCCTGCCGTACCTGGGCGACCACCACCTCTTCGAGGAGGTCAGCACGCACGAACTGGCGCACCAGTTCACCATCCAGAAGGTGCGCACCGTGGCCGAGCAGGCCAAGACGTTTGGCGACCCGCTGGGCGGCTATCCGCTGTGGTTCATCGAAGGCCTGGCGGAGTTCTACGCCAAGCGCGGCCTGGACCCCGAGGCGGAGATGATGGTGCGGGACCTGCTGGTGAACCCGGACCTGATGAAGGGCTATGCCTTCCTCGACTTCTTCTCCCCCGGGCCGTACGGCTACCTGTGGATCTACAAGGTCGGTCAGGCGCGCGTGGCGTTCCTGGAGGACGAGTACGGCGCGGGCATCACCCAGCGGCTGCTGGAAGAGGCGCCCCGGCTGGTGGGCGGCTCGCGTGATTCCCCGTCGCTCAAGTTCGAGGAGCTGCTGGAGCGGCTGACGGGGGATGACCCCAAGCGCATCTCCGCGCGGTTCGAGAACTGGCTCAAGCGCCGGGCGTTCAAGACGTACCTGGACTCGTCGCAGACGGCGCCCGCGCTGGACTCGCTGGGCGAGACGCCGGGAATCGTGACGGCGATGGCCAGCGGTCCGGACGGCAACGTGCTGGCGCTGCGCACCATCATTCCGGAGACGGGCGAGAGCCGGCTGTACCTCACGGATCCGCGCACGCCGGGCAAGACGGTGAAGGTGGCGGGTGACGGCGTTCCGGGCGTGGAGTCCCTGCACCCGGTGTCCGGCCGCAACTTCGCGCTGACCAAGGACAAGGTCGCGTTCGTGGCGGAGCGCACCGGGCGCGACGTGCTGTACGTGCAGGACTACGTGCACCTCTCCGAGAAGCGGGCCACGGACGTGCTGGTGCGGCGCTCGGCGGTGCGCACGGGCATCGGCACGGAGGTGGGCCTCAACGTGAAGCTGGAGACGGGCGACCGGCGCTCGTACCGCGTCGACAGGCAGGGCGTGCTGGCCATCTACTCGCCGGCCTTCTCCCCGGACGGCCGCTACATCGCGTTCATCGGCATCAACGACGCGGGCCTGCGCGACGTGTACCTGGTGGACCTCACGCAGGGCGAGGACGCGAAGATCCGCAAGCTCACCGATGACGTCTTCGCGGAGCGCCAGGTCACCTGGGGCCCGTCCGGCATCATCTACACGTCCGACGCGACGTCGCACCGCAAGTACAACCTCTTCCGCATCAAGCCGGACGCGCCGGCGGGACAGGCCGAGCGCCTCACCAGCGAGGACCGCGATGAGGCGGATCCGCTGGCGCTGCCGGACGGCCGCGTGTTCTTCGTCGCCTACAACAAGAGCAGCTCCGACCTGCACGAGCGGCTGGCGGATGGCCGCATCGTGCGGCGCACCGACCTGACGACGGGCGTCTTCGAGCCGGGCCCCGGCCCCGACGGCGGCCTGTGGATGCTCTTCCACATGAGCGGTGAGCGGAAGCCGTCCCTCCTGCGTCCGCCGCGCATGCTGTCGATGGAGAGCGCGAAGGAGCCGGCGGCGGATCCGCCCTCACCGCTGGCGCTCCGGCCCCTCACCGACGCGCAGGCCTACAGGCCCTTCACGCGGGAGAACATCGAGCTGGGGCCCATCTTCGGCTTCGCGGGCGCGGGCGGTGGCGGCTTCGTGGGACAGGTGTTCGCGTCCGCGTCCGACCGGCTGCGCGACCACCAGATGGTCCTGACGCTGGCGGTGTACGGCTCCTTCGAGTTGACGGACGGCCTGCTGCTCTACGTCAACGACGAGAAGCGCACGACGTGGGGCGCCGGTCTGTTCCAGTCGCTGCGCTTCCGCGTGGACAAGACGTTCGACAACCTGCCGGCGAATCAGCGTCCGTTCTTCGTGTCGTCGGAGCGCTACTTCGGCGCGTTGGGCAGCCTGCGCTACCCGCTCAGCACCTTCTTCTACCTCCAGGGCGACCTGAGCATCGGCGGCACGAAGTACTTCCTGGATGACTTCAGCGAGTTCTACCTGGCGTTCCCGGAGCGCAACGAGTCGAACATGGAGCTCTTGTCCGCGTGGCGCGCGGACAATCAGCACATCCGCTTCCAGACGGAGCTGAGCGGGCGCGTCGGCTACGACAGCATCAAGTACCACTACGCGACGGGGCCGCTCGCGGGCAGCTCCGTGCTGCTGGAGGCCACCGTCGGCGTGCAGCCCTTCGACGGGCAGGCGTACGGCAACCTGCGCCTGGACGCGGAGCGGTACTTCCCCATCTACGGACGCACCAACTTCTTCGCGCGCCTGGGCGCGGGCACCACGGCGGGCGGCCGCTACGCGCGCTCCTACTACCTGTCCAGCTTCGACACCCTGCGCGGCGTGAACTTCGGCGACGAGCGGTGGCTCCTGGGCCAGCACTTCGTCTACTCCACGCTGGAGGCGCAGCTGCCCCTCAACGACATCATCCGGGTGGCCTTCCTGAGCGACCTGGAGGCCATCGCCGCGGTGGACATGGGCGGCGTGGGCGAAAGCGCGAGGGACTTGTGGGACCACCGCGTGCTCAACGCCGTCGTCGGCTTCAACCTGTCGCTGGGGCCCCTGCTGTTGCGCCTGCACTTCGCGCGGCCCTTCGACATCAACGCCGCCGCGGGCATGCCCGACGAGGGCTGGGTGACGAACTTCTCCATCGGCGTCGCCGGCCTCAACGGCTTCTTCGACACCAGGGGCGACCGCAGGCCGGGCTCCGCCACGCCGGGCCCGGCGCTGATGCCTGCCCTGGGCGGCGGCTACACCACGCCCATGGCGCACTGAAGAAAGGGGCGCGCTTCCCTCTTCCCGGGGAGGCGCGCTCCCGTGTCAGGACTGCGCGGCGACGAGGGCGGCGTTGGCTCGAGCCAGCGGTCCCCCGTCGTTGGGGATGCGCTCGAAGTCCCCGCGCAGGGCCTTGATGGCGAACTTCTCCAGGTCAATCTCCCGGCGGGTGCGCACGCCCAGCGTTCGCACCAGCACGGAGAGGGGCCCGAAGCCGGTGAGGCCATGCTGGAGGAGCAGGGCCAGGGTGACGCCGCCGAGCATGCGCCAGCCCCGGCCGGACCTACGGCCGAGCAGCAGGCCTCCGAGCGCCATCGCGGGGACGCTCACGACCAGCGTCCGGTGCACGTCCCACTCGTGCTCCAGCTTGTCGAGGTACCGGCTCATCTCCGAGCGGTCCCCCTGCTCCGCCATGTAGCGGACACACGACTCCACATGGGCGTCGATGCGCCGGTTCATCGTGGAAGGCGCATGGGCACGCACGGCATCGGTCGAGGTCTGGTTCCAGGACTCCATCATCGCTCCCTTGACGGACTTGGGCCGTCCTCCAGCCTGCTCCTGAAAAGCTAGGTCCGGCGGTCGTGTCCGTGCACAGCGCGGCGTTCCGTGGCCGTTGCCCGGCTGCTCGCCTCGGGGGCGATGACGCCTGGCTCTTTGTTCCGGAGGGCAGGCGGGCAGGCCCGCGCCGGCCCCTCACGCGGTCCGTCAGCGGCCCCCAGGGAGGGCAGGCGAGCATTCCGGGAAGGGAAAGAGTTTTCCTTCCGCTGGGTGATCCAGGGCCCATGCGTCGCCCCCGTGAACTTCCTCGCAGACGACAGGCGGGGGCTTCCACCGTCCTGGCGGAGAGGCATGGGGCTTGCTCAAGGGTCGGACGATGATGCGCCTACGACTCCTGATCAGCCTCTCGATGCTGCTGGCGGCATGTGGTGCCGGAACGTCGAATCCCGATGACCCACTGCCCTCCGAGACCGACCCCGGCATCACGGACCCCAACACGCCGGACGCCGGTGCACCTGACGCGGGCTCCTCGGACGCGGGCACCCCGGATGCCGGGGCTTCCGACGGCGGCTCCGTGGATGCGGGCACCGACCCGGTGGATGGCGGGAGCGCGGATGCCGGCACGGATCCGCAGCCCATTCCGGAGGTGGAGCGGCCCTACACGCTGCCGAAGCTCCAGACGACGGTGCCGGAGTACGCGCTGATCATGCCTCCGGAGGTGCTGGAGAAGTTCATCAACGACCCGTGGACGGAGGAGCAGGACGCGACGTTCCAGGCGAACGGCAAGACGTTCCCGGTGAAGGTGCGGCTGCGCGGAGCCTCCGCGCGTTTCTTCGACAAGAAGAGCTGGAACGTCAGCTTCGCGGACAAGGACAAGTTCGAGGGCCGCACGTCGCTCAACCTCGTCGCTGAGTACGCCGACGCGTCGATGATCGCGGAGAAGATCTCCTGCGACCTGCTGGCGGCGATGCGGGTGCCTGCGTCGAAGGCGACGTTCGTGCGGCTCTCCGTGAACGGGAACTACGAGGGCGTGTTCCTGGAGGTGGAGCAGGTCAACAAGGCCTTCCTCAAGGCGAGGCAGTTCCCGGACGACGACGCGTCCATCTACCGCGCGGGCTGGAAGGACACGGAGTTCAAGACGTGGAAGGTGCCCTACCAGGGCGACTGGGTGAAGAAGACGAACGAGAGCGAGCCCGACGACGCGCTGTGGGAGGTGCTGGACGTCATCAACCACACGCCGGAGCCGCAGTTGGTGGCCGCGCTGGAGAAGAACCTGGAGATTGAGTCCTACGTGCGCTCCATGGTGCTGGACGCGCTGATGTCCAACAACTTCGTGGAGGACTCCGAGAGCTACTTCATGCACGACGACATCACCGGGCGCTGGCGCTACGTGCCCTGGGACCTGAACAACGTCGATGCGCGCTGGTGGTACACGAACACGGTGGAGGACCAGTCCGCCTCCACGAGCAACATGAAGCACCCGCTGTTCAACTTCACGCTGCTGGATGGCTGGGTGGAGAAGATGTACCAGCAGCGCAAGCTGGAACAGGGGAGCTACCCGGGCTACCTGCCGACGTTCTCCAACATGGGCACGCGCGTGGTGCTGAACCCCGTGCTGCGCTCCCGCCTGGAGGCTCGGCTGGACAAGGCGCTGGACGAGGTCTTCACCTCGAAGGTGATGGACCCGTACATCGACCAACTCCATGCGTTGCTCAACGCGTCCATGCAGCAGGACCCGTACATGGACTACGCGAAGTTCAGCGCGGGCAAGGCGTACATGAAGCGCTTCGTGAAGGTGCGCCGCGAGTTCGTGATGGCGGAGGTGAAGCGGCTGAAGGCGGCTCGGTCCACGCTGGTGATGGAGGCGTTCGACCCGCGCGAGGGCTGGGTGGAGGTGGCCAACCACGGCACGCAGGCGGTGTCGCTCCAGGGCATGACGCTGACCACGAACCTGCGCGTGAGCCTGGCGGGCGGTGACTACGCGCCCACCATCGTGAAGGCCCCCATGGGCGCGGTGCTGGGCAACACGACGGTGGCGCCGGGCCAGACGGTGCGGCTCACGGCCGCGTCTCTGGGCATCACCTTCCCCGCCAAGGGCGAGGTGGGCCTGTTCGACGGCACGTCGGTGGTGGGCATGAAGGACGCGCTGTTCTACGGCCAGCTGCCCGCGGGCAAGCACTACGCCCGCGGCGCGGAGGGCTGGGAGGTGCGCTGAGCCCTACTGCCGCTCGCGCACCACCAACGTGCGCCGAGCGGTGAGGCCGCGGTCGTCGGTGACGAGGATGTCGTGCGTGCCCACGCTCGGCTTCCACCACAGGCGCTCCGCGGCCTTCGCCGTTCCCAGGACGGCTCCGTCCACGAACCACGTCAGCTCCCGGTCGTGCGCGGCCTCCGCCTCCAGGGGGATCTTCTGCTCCTCCGTGTTCATGCCCGGGATGAGCAGCGCCACCGTCCCTTCCGGCGGCGATAGGATGGTCGGCGTGTCGCGCTCGCCTCCCGCGACGCAGCCGGGTGCCAGGGGCGGCGGTTCAGGCAACTGACGCTGCTGCTCCGCGAGCCACCGGCGCAGGCTGGACGGCCAGGTCAGGTACACGCGCGACTCCGTCTTGCGCCCGTCCCGGCACCCCGGCCCCACGGCCAGGCCCGTCGCCACGTCCACCTCCACCCGGTGGTGGTACGGACACGGTGTCGTCGGCACCGCCGTGCGCACCGCGTCCACCCGCTTGCGCTGCGTGCACGCGTCCGTGGGCAGGTGCCCCGAATACGCGCACACCTCCACGCTCACCAGGTCCTTCGGCGGCGCGGCGTCCTCCTCCTGCAACGCCGTGCCTCGCGGGCCGATGCCTTCCAGGATGTCGAACAGCAGCGGGGCCGCGTTCTCCGCGCCCACCAGGTGCACGCTCGACGCGTGGTCGAAGTTGCCCAGCCACACCACCGCCGTGTGCTTCGGCCCGGAGCCCGCCGCCCACGCATCCCGGTTGCCGAAGCTCGTGCCCGTCTTCCAGTGCACCCGCGCTGGCAGCCCCGTGAGCCGCCTTCGCTCCGGGAAGTCCGGCCGATCCCTCAACGCCAACGCCTGCCGCGTCAGCCACGCCGCTCCCGGCGATACCAACGCCTGGGCCTTCTTCGGCGCCGTGTCCTGCGCCAGCACCCGCAGCGGACGCACCTGACCATCTCCCGCCAGCGCCAGGTACACGCCCGTCAACTCCAGCGGCGTCAGCTCCAAGCCGCCCACCGCCGCGGACAGGCCGTAGTGCCCCGGCCGCGGATCCAGGCTGTTGACGCCCGCCTGCCGCAGCGAACCCAGGAAGCCCTCCACGCCCAGCCGCTCCAACAGCCTCACGAACGGCAGGTTGAGCGACTGCGACAGCGCGGACTCCATCCGCACCAGCCCCAGGAACCGCCCGTCGAAGTTGCGCGGCTGGTAGCCGCCGTACGCCACGGGGATGTCCGGCACCAGCGTCTCCGGTCCCACCAGGCCCTGATCAATCCCTAGCGCATACAACAGCGGCTTGAGCGCGGACCCCGGCGAGCGCGGCGTGGCGAAGCCGATGATCTGCCCACCGTGCTGGGCATCGAAGAAGTCGAAGTTCCCCACCAGCGCGCGCACCTCGCCCGTCTCCCGGTCCGCCACCACCGCCGCGCCGTTGTGGATGCCCTGCCGGTCCAACCGCCGGGCCGCTTCCCCCAGCGTGCGTTCGACGAAGCGCTGCGTGCCCGCGTCCAGCGTCGTCGCCAGCCACGTCTCTCCAGGCCGCTGCGCCTTGAGCCACACCGCCGCGTGCGGCGCTTCCCTCGGAAATGGCGTGAGCACGTTCGGCACCGCCGTCGCCCGCACCTCCGCCAGCACCGTGTCGGACGCGACGCCCTCCACGGCCAGCCCTCCGGACTCCAGGAGCCTCCGGGCAATGTCGTCCCGGGCCGAGCGCAGCCGCTCCTGGTTCTCCGGCGACGGGAAGCGCCGGTTCGGGTTCTGCGGCACCGCCAGCAGCGTGGCGATCTCCGCCGGGCTCAGGTGCTGGGCGGTGTGCCCGAAGTACGCGAGCGCCGCCGCCTCCACGCCCTCCACGTTGCGCCCGTAGGGCACGAACTGGAGGTACGCCTCCAGCACCTCCTGCTTGGACAACCGCGCCTCCAACTGGGCTGCGCGGAACGACTCAATCACCTTCGAGGTGAACGTGCGGGGACGGGGCTCCAGCACGCGCACCAGCTGCATCGTCAACGTGGAGGCGCCCGACACCCGCCGCCCCCGGCTCAGGTTGAGCCCGAGGGCGCGCAGGGCCGCGAGCGGATCCACGCCCGGGTGCTGGAAGAACCGCTTGTCCTCCAGCGCCAGGAGGGCGCGGACATAGGCCCGGTCGACGCGGTCCTTCGGCGCGGGGATGCGCCACCGCTCGTCCGGGGCGAGGAAGACGTACGCGGGCGACCCGTCCCGGTACGCCATCACCACCGAGGGGGGCGCCGCCAACCGCTCCGGCAGCGGCACCCACCAGGCCGCCACGAGGCCCGCGCCCAACAGCACGAGCCCCGCCAGCGCCACCCCCGCCCACTTCCTCACGTTGAGACGCACGCGACGCATGGGGCCTAGAGCAGGTCGTCCTTCCAGGGGCCCAACACCTGCACCGTGCCCGCGGCATCCCGGGCCCAGAGCGAGGAGTCGTACATCGCCTCGGCCTCCGCGGACGGCAGGGTGAAGCTGCCCGCGGTCACCGCGCGCACCGCGTAGACGAGCTTCTTCGTCTCATGGGCCTGCAGCGCGCCGAACGCCTCCATGCGGTCATCGCGCACGTTCACGTAGTCGGCGGCCCACAGCGAATCCGCGTCCACCCAGTCCACGCTGCCGCCGCGCCCCAGGCGGGCGTTTTCGATCTCCCAGCCCGCCGGCAGCCGGTCCACCAGCGCGATGTTCTGCACGCGCTCGCCCCGGGTGTTGGTCACCTCCAGTTCCACGTAGATGAGGTCCGCCAGCTTCACCGGCTGGGCCTTCATGTCCAGCGCGGTGCCGTCCAGCGAGCGCCAGGTGCGCTTGAGCGTCAGCCCCTCTCCCCCCACCTTCACCTCGGGCGTGGTGCGCACGCCCTCGCTGTTGAGGATGAGGTACACGTTGCCGCCGCCCTTCTCCTTCAGGTCCAGCGACACGCTGGCGCGCTCGCTGGCGCGGGCCAGGGCCCACGTGCGGTCCGACACGCGCGCGTCCTTCTCCGCGACGGGCGTCACCGTCTTGCCCGCCACCGTGAGCGTGGGCGGCGAGAAGCTGGTCGCCGTGCCCTGCAGCCGCTTGCCCAGGCCGGTGATGCCCCAGACCAGCTCCTGCGTCGAGTAGTACGCCGACGTGCGGGCGGACAGCGCCGTCGCCACCATGCGCGCCAGGGGCTCCCCTTCCGGCGCGTCGCCGAAGAGGTCCTGGAAGGTGCTGAGCATCATCCCGCGCCGGCGCCGGTCCGAATAGAACGACCAGTTGTTGCGGCGGTCATCGGTGACGGTGGACACGTCCGGGTTGCGCAGCTCCTTCTCGTAGCGGCGGTCGCCGGACAGCCACAGCGCGGCCTTGAGCAGGTACAGGTCCTCCTGGTCCTCGCCGCCGAGCGCGGCCTTCTTCGCCGCCGTCTCCAGCGCGCTCACCATCGCCTGCGCCCGCGCCTTGCGCCCCTTGCCCGCCACCGCGAGCACGTAGTGCATGTACGCCTCCGAGTGCTGGCCGTAGTGGTCGTCCTGCCCCACGCGGCCCTCCTTCCGGGTCAGCTCGTCACCCATCCACGCGAGCGCGCTGTCCACGCGGTCGTCCGGCACCGGGTACTTCAGCTTGCGCGCGTCCAGCAGCATGTGCGTCGCATAGGCCGTGCCCCAGGCCACCGGCTCCGTCTGGCCCGGCCAGTACGCGAAGCCGCCCGAGGCCGTCTGCATGGCCAGCACCCGGTTGATGCCCGACTGCACCATGTCCTCCACCTTCGCCGTGGAGACCAGCGTCGGATCCACGCGCTCCACCAGCTGGCTCACGAACAAGAGCGGGCGGGTGGAGGACGTCGTCTGCTCGATGCAGCCGTACGGGTAGCGCACCAGGTACGAGAGGTGCTGGAGCGACTTCGCGTAGGGATTGTTCGTCACCCAGACGCTGGTGCGCTCCGTGGTGGGCACCCAACCGGCGAGCAGCGCCTTCAGGTCCGTGGTGCCCTCCGCCAGCTCCACCTGCTGAATCTTGCGCTCACGGGGCCCGGCGGGAGACAGCGGCACGTCCAGCTGCTCGCGCGACGTGTAGCCACCGCCCTCCACCGTCACCACCAGCCGCGCCGCGCCCACGGACTGCACCGCGCGGCCCTGGAAGACGAAGGTGCGGGACTTGCCGTCCTCCAGCTTCGCGCGGCCCTCGCTCTTGCCCTTGAGCTCCAGCGGCGAGCCCAGGCCCTCCGGCATCGCGAGCCCAGGCACCGCCAGCGCCTCCGCGGACAGCGACACCTTCACGTCCTGCGCCTTGCCGGACAGGTTGGTGACGAAGACCGGGATTTGAATTTCGTCGTTCTGGGTGAGGAAGCGCGGCAGCGTCGTCTGGAGCACCAGCGGGTCACGCACCAGCACCTGCGCGCTGGCCCGGCCAATGCGCTTCGCGCCCGCCGTCACCACCATCACCCGCACCGCGCCCCGGTACTGCGGCAGCTTGAAGGGCACCTTCAGCTTGCCGTTGGCGGGGACCTCCACCACGCCGCTCCACAGGGCCACGGGCTTCACCGGCTGCACGCGGCCTTCCGCGCCGCCCTCGTCACCGCCGGTGGAGCTGGAGTTGCCACCCGGCGGCACCAGGAGCGCCCAGCCCACCGTCTCGTAGGTCTGGATGCCCAGCGCGCGCCGCGTGAAGATCTCCTTCAGCGGATCCGGACTCTGGAAGCGCGTGAGGGACAGGATGCCCTCGTCCACCACCGCCACGGTGGCGAAGGTGGGGCCCTCCACGCCTTCCACCGCCACGTCCACGGTGAGCGTGTCGTTGCTGCGGACCTCCTTGGGCACCGTCAGCGCGACGGCATGGGTGAAGTCCACCGGCTCCAGCGCGATGCTGCCCACGCCAAAGGCGCGGTCGGGCATGAACGCCTGTGCGGATTCCAGGTGCGGGTCCTTCACCAGGAACGCGCTCACGTACACGTTGGGCGCGTATTCGGAAGGCGTGAACGACCAGGTCACCTCACCCGGCTCCACCTGCTTCCACGCGGTGGTGAGCACGCGGTCGGTCTCCACGGTGAAGAGGACGCGGCCCCGGTAGGGCGCCTTCATCTTCACGGTGAGGGCCTCGCCCACCTTGCCCTTGGCGGGCAGCGAAATGTCCAGCGCCGTGGGCTTCAGGGGCCGCGGCGTCTGGTCCACGCGCGAGCCCTCACCCCACCAGTAGTAGCGGCCCTCTCCTTCGATGGCGAGGTCCGTCTGGGTGTTGCCCGCGCGAGCGCGCACGAGGTAGCCCGCGCCGTCGCGGCCCGGCAGCACCGTCGCGGTGAAGCGGCCGTTCTCCACCTTCGCCGTCGCCTCGCCCTCACGCTGCGGGCGCAGGTAGCGCTGGTAGCGCTCGTAGCCGGACTCCTCGTCGTAGTAGTAGCCGTAGTTCTCCTCGAGCAACTGGTACTCCAGCTGCACCGTCTTCGGCGCCTTGTCGCCGGTGACGGGCTGGCCGTTCCAGTCCACCACCACGCCGGTCAGCGTGAAGGGCGTGGCCGCCTTCACCTTCTGCGTGTTGGCCTGGAGGCCCAGGTAATACGCCTCCGGGTGCACCGGCACAGTGGCCTCGCCGATGGTGGAGCGGCCGCTGCCGGACTCGAAGACGCTGGCCACCGCGGACAGGCGCGCCGCGCCCTTCATGGGGCCGGACGCCGCCTGCGCCGGGCAGTTGAGGAGCGCCTGCCCCTTCGCGTCGAGCGTGCCCTTCACCTGCCCCAGTGTGACGGGCCGGGGCGCGTTGCCGTCCTGGCGCCAGACGCCGTAGGTGTACTGGGCGTTCTGCTTGGGCTTGAAGGGCACGGACTCCAACCGGCACGTCATCTCCACCGGGCTGCCCTCCGCGGATCCGCCGAAGAGGTACGCGGCCTCCACGCCCACCGGAATCTCCGTGCCCTGCACGTAGCCCGGCGCGCTGGTGCTGGCCGTCACCTTCATGCGCTCCGGGACGAACTCCTCCACGTTCACCGCGTAGGAGGCCAGGTCGCGGTCCGCCACCTTGAGGCGCACCCAGTAGTGGCCGGTGTCCTGGAACGCCGCGAAGGCCTGGTCGAAGGCCACGAGCCCCGCCGCGTTCGTCTTCAGCGTCACCTTGCGGATTTCACGCTCGCGCGGGTCGATGACACGCACCTCCACCGGCATGCCCACGGGCGGCGCCAGGTTGTCCTGGCCGCGCAGCACCGCGGCCACGTGCGCGGTGTCACCGGGACGGTACACGCCTCGGTCGGACCAGATGGAGGCGCGGTAGGGCTGCTCGGCGCGGTACGGCTCGCCCTGCACGTCCGAGTTGGCGATCTCCGTCTTCAGCTCGTCGTACTTGAGGTACGTCAGCTCGTCGCCCTTGCGCGCCACCAGCGCGAACGGAGCGCTGTCGTCCACGCCGGGCGCGGGGACCTTGAGCTGGCAGCCCGCCTCGCCCTGCGTGGTGCAGCGGGCCACGGCCTGTCCGCTCTTCTTCACCAGCGTCACCTCCACGCCGGACAGGGGCTCCGTGCTCTCCAGGCCCAGGGCCCAGACCCACACCTCGCCCGAGTCCTTCGAGCCGACGGCCGGCCCGCCGCGCTTGGCCACGAGGCTCAGGTCGGTGAGCAGGATGCGGGCGGCGGCCTTGTAGTCGCCGCGCTCGGCGAGGATCTCCACCAGGCCGCGCGTGTTCGCGGGCACCAGCGACGCCACGTCGATGTACGTGGTGAGCAGCGCGTCCGGCGTGGACTTGAGCGGCACCGCCTTGCGCACCAGCACGTTGCTCGTGCGCTCGTCGGCGGTCTCCGAGTAGTCGCTGCCCATCCAGAAGACGAGGTTCTCCGGCGGGATGTTGCGCACCGTGAGCGTCACCTCTTCCAGGTTGAGATGCTGCAGGGGCAGGTTGCGCCACGCGCTGCGCGGCAGGTAGCGGCCGTTGGCGTTGAAGCGCACCTGGGACTGGCGCGCGGGCACGGAGAAGCCGCGCGACCAGGCGCCCATCAGCGTGCCGCCGCCCACGGAGAGCGTGCCCTCCGCGAGGGAGAGCGTGTGCGGGCCGCGCTTGAAGTCACCGAAGATGCGGAAGCCGCGCCGCGACGGGGCCACGGTGAACTTCACCTTCGGCTTGAAGCGGATGGCGTCCTGGGCCACCGCGTCGCTCAGCGAGCAGCCCTTGTTGTCGTCGTCGTAGTAGTACGAATCCCACTGCTCGTCGGTGGGGCTCGCCGGGGCGTCCGCCGCCACATCGCGGCAGCTCACCTCGTAGAAGTAGCCGCTGGAGCCCTCCTGGAGGCTCACGTAGGTGATGTCCAGCCGCTTGCCGCCGTTCAGCCCGAAGCTGCTCGTGGCCGCGGGCGCCTGCACGGTGGAGGCGCCGCCCACCGGTGTCAGCCCTTCGCGCAGGGAGAACTGCAACGTCGCTCCGGGCTTGAGCTTCGGGTGGGTGAGCGCCACGGACAGGGAGCTGCGCGTGTCCGCGCGGGTGCTCCACTTCACGTCGCTGATGACGGTGTCGCCCACGCGGAAGCTGGTGCGGGAGCGCACGGCGGCCAGGTCCACCGGCCCGGAGAAGTCCACGTTCGCCTCCACGCGGCCCTTCGGCAGGTCCATGCGCGTGGGGTAGATCTGGGAGAACTTGAAGGCGTAGGTCGTGAAGTTGTAGCGCCACTCGCGCGCGGACGGCGGCTTGATGACGCCCGCGTCGGTGTTCACCGCGTCCACGGACACCGTGTACGTCGTGCCGGCGGCGAAGCCCGTGGACGGAGTGAAGAGCAGCGACGAGGGGCCCGTCCACCGCAGGCTGCCCCCGACCTCCGGAGACACCGTGACGACGCTGCCGTCGACGCTCTCGTAGCGCGGGCGCACCGGCAGCGCGAACTCGATGACCACGCCCGTGGGCAGGGCGTTCTCGCTGGCCAGCTCGTGGATGACGGGCGTGAGCTTCGCGGCCTGCACCGGCGCGGGGGTGGACGGGGACGTGGCGCCGGCATCAGGCGTCGTGGCGGACGAGGTGGTGGCGGGCGGCGTCTTCGCGGGCTCTTGCTTACAGCCGGCGGCGAGCGCGCCCACGAGCAACGCCGGCAAGAGCCAGCGGGCACGGGGAGCGCGCGCGGCCTTCGGCGGGACTGCGGACTGCGGGGACATGTTTCCTCCAGGAGGTAGCGGCGGAACCGATTTCATGCCGCGTGCCGCGCGTGGGCTCCTCGGAGGCGCACGGGAAGTGCGGCCCGGCGACCACATGCCGGCGCTCCCCCGTGCGCGTCCGCGGACCCACAGGGTGTCCGGGCAGCCACACTCGCGGGTGGCCTGCTGGACGCGCGCGGGACGCGGGATTTCGCGGTGCAGACTGGCGGTGAGACACCTCGGCGGTCAACAGGGGTCCCTGCCCGGGGCCCGCGGCGGTAGGGTGCGCGCCCATGGTGCTGCCCGTCCGATTCGTCCTCATGCGCCCGCGCAACGCGGAGAACCTGGGTGCCGCCGCCCGCGCCCTGAAGAACTGCGGCCTGTCCGACTGGGCCTGGGTGACGCCGGAGGTGGAGGACCTGGGCCCCGCCCACCGGCTGGCGGTGCACGCGGAGGACGTGCTGGGTGGGGTGAAGCGGCCGGACTCGCTGGACGCGGCGGTGTCCGACTGCGTCTGGGTGGTGGGCACCAGCTCCCGCAAGGTGGAGGGAAAGCGCCGCCTGTCTCCGAGGGCCGTGGGAGAGGAGCTGGTGGCGCGGGCGAAGCAGGGGCCCGTGGCGCTCGTCTTCGGGGATGAGCGCAGCGGCCTCACCAACGCGGAGGTGGAGCGCTGCCACGACCTGTCCGCTGTGCCCACCGCGCCGGAGCAGCCCTCCATCAACCTGGCGCAGGCGGTGCTGCTCTACGCCTATGAGGTCCGCATGGCGCACCTGGCGGACACCGCGCCGCCGCCGGGTCCCCTGCCCCTGGCCGCCACGGACGAGGAGCTGGCCCGGGTAGAGGCCACACTGGAAGCACTCCTCACCACGGGCGGCTTCCTCGTGGACGAAAAGCCCGGGCGCACGGCGGTGCGGGACCTGGTCGCGCCCCTGCGCCGCTCCCGCCTCACGCGCAACGAGGCCCGGCTCTGGCTGGCCGCGCTGCACACCGTGCGCAAGCACTTCCCGGGCAGGGACGACCCCTGAGCAGGCAGGGGGACACCCCACCCCTCGCGGCGGGATGCGTGCGCGTCGCTACCTTTCCTGGAACGTCCGAACCTCACGGAAAGGAGCACCGCGTGAACCACATGCCCTACGAGTCGATGATCGTGGGAGGCACCGAGCCCGGCCCTGGCCGTCAGGCGCCATCCCACGAGGACGCACTGGAGGAACCCGGACGCACGCCCGAGACGGCGGAAGACGGCGGGCTGGAGGAGGAGTCCCACCGCATGGCGGACGGCGACGAGCCGGGCAGGACGCCGGGCTCCGCCGAGGGCGAGGACCCCGACGAACCGGCCCGGCACTAACTGAGGGACACGCCGCCGCCCGAGCGCGGCTACAGTGCCGCGCCCATGCCTCGCAAGCCCGAACGGCCCCCCAAGTCCCCGCCCCGCCCCAACCGCTGGGAGGGCAAGGAGAAGCCGGACTGGCTCTCCCGCGCGCTCGCCCGCGCGGGCGCCATGCCCCAGGACGAGGCCGAGGCCGCCATCAAGGCGGGCCGAGTCACCGTCAACGGCCGCGTGGCGACCACGCCGCTGACTCCCGTGCCGCCCGACGCCGTCATCAAGGTGGACGGGATGCCGGTGCGCAAGGGGGCGCCCACGCACGTGCTGGCCTTCCACAAGCCTGCGGGGGTGCTGACCTCCACCGCGCGCCAGCACCGCACGGGCACGGTGTTCGAGCTGCTCCTGCCCCAGCTGCCCCTGGAGCTGAACCGCTTCACCTGGCACGCCGTGGGCCGGCTGGACGTGGACACCACGGGCCTGTTGCTCTTCACCAACGACGACAAGCTGGTGGCCCACGCCACGTCCCCGGAGACGAACCTGCCCAAGCGCTACGTGGCCACGGTGTTCAGCACCGCGGACGACGCGAAGGTGGAGCCGCTGCGCCAGGGGATGATGCTGGATGACGGCCCCGCCCGCCCCGCGGTGGTGCGCGTGCGCGACGAGCACACGGTGGAGGTGATTCTCACCGAAGGCCGCCACCACCAGGTGAAGCGCATGCTGGGCGCCGTGGGGCTGCCTGCCCGCGCGCTCCACCGGGAGGCCGTAGGCGACATCACCCTGGACGACATCCCCGAGGGCGGCTTCCGGCTCCTCACCGAGGAGGAGGTCCGCGAGAAGCTGAATTACTCGGGCCGGGACTGACTTCCCGGTGCCCTGGCCCCCCGGGGTGGGGTTAGGGTGCGGCCCATGGCGGACTTCGACCTGGTGGTCATCGGATCAGGCCCCGCGGGTGAATGGGGCGCGGTGCAGGCCTCGCTCGCGGGGAAGCGGGTGGCGGTGGTGGAGCGGGAGCCGGTGCTCGGCGGCACCGCGGCGAACACCGGCACCCTCCCCTCCAAGACGCTGCGAGAGACAGCGCTGCACCTGTCCGGCTTCAAGGCGCGCGGCCTCTACAGCGTGGACGCGACGCTGCGCCACGAGGCCACCGTCTCCGACTTCCTCTTCCGCGAGCGCCGCGTGAAGCAGATGGAGCGCGAGCGCATCCACAAGAACCTCCAGCGCCACGGCGTGACGCTGTTCCAGGGCGCCGGCTCCTTCGTGGACGCGCACACCGTCGCGGTGAAGCGCGACGGCGCGGAGGTCGCCCGGCTCACCGCCGGCACCGTCCTCATCGCCACCGGCTCCAGCCCGTACCGCCCGCCGATGTATCCCTTCGGCGACCCGCGCGTGCACGACTCGGATGAAATCCTCGACATCACCACCCTGCCCCGCACGCTGGTGGTGGTGGGCGGCGGCGTCATCGGCTGCGAGTACGCGTGCATGTTCGCCGCGCTGGGCATCCCGGTGACGCTGGTGGAGGTGAAGAACGACCTCCTGTCCTTCCTGGACGCCGAGGTGGGGCAGGTGCTGCGCGACTGCATGGAGACGCTGGGCGTGCGGCTGCGCCTGGGCCAGACGGTGGAGTCCGCGCACGTGCCGGAGTCCCACGAGGAGCCCATCCGCCTGAAGCTGTCCACCAGCGAGGTGCTGGAGGCGGATCAGGTGCTGGTCGCCTCCGGCCGCACCGCGAACATCGCGGGCCTGGGCATCGAGGCGCTGGGCGTGAAGCAGGGCAAGCGCGGCCAGATTGAAGTGGGGCTCGCGTACCAGACGGCCGTGCCGCACATCTACGCGGTGGGGGACGTCATCGGCTTCCCCGCGCTGGCCTCCACGTCCATGGAGCAGGCCCGCATCGCGGTGGAGCACGCGTTCGGCCCGGGCAAGCGCACGCTCACGCCCATCCTGCCCTACGGCATCTACACCATCCCGGAGGTGTCCATGGCCGGCGACACGGAGGAGTCCCTGCGCGCGCGCAGCGTCCCCTACGTGGTCGGCCGCGCCACCTTCGAAAGCAACCCGCGTGGGCAGATCATCGGGGAGAGGCAGGGACTCCTGAAGCTGCTCTTCCACCGCGACGACATGAAGCTGTTGGGCGTGCACGTGCTGGGCGAACAGGCCTCGGAGCTGGTGCACGTGGGGCTCACCGCGCTGCTCACCGGCTCCACCGCGCAGCTCTTCGTGGAGACCTGCTTCAACTACCCGACGCTGTCGGAGGCCTACAAGGCCGCCACCTACGACGCGTTGGACCAGGTCCGCGTGAGCAGCACCTGATCCACCAGACCCGCTAGCGCGAGTCCTTGAGGCTTCCCACCGTGAAGCCCGCCTCGCGCCGGGCCACCCGGTTCACGCCGTCCGCGGACACCCGGGCCAGCGGGGGCGCGGCGGCGGGCGATGGGGCCTTCGAGGCAGAAGCCTTGGGGGCGGCCCCCTTGGAAGCGCCGCTCTGCCCCGCGGCGCCCTGGAGCAGCTCCCGGATGCGCGCCCAGCGGACCTTCTCCTCCGCCACCAGCCGCACCAGCTCCTCGCGGGCGGAGGCGTCCGGCAGGTCCTCGGCGGCCGCGGCCACCTTGTCCATGAAGGGAGCCAGGTACCCGAAGTCCCGGTCGAAATTGGGGGTCGCCATGGGGGGCACCTTAGCCGTGGTAGACGCGCGACGCGACGATGCGCCCGCCCTTCACCTCCAGCACCTCCGCCACCGGCAGGGGGGCCTCGTTGGGCGCGTGGCGCAGGTACTCCATGAACACCCGGTCCCCGTCCGCCGTGAGGGCCGTCTCCTCGTAGCGCAGGCCCGGCAGCCGGGCGATGGCGTCCCTCCACCACCGCTCCAGGGCCGGCCGGCCCACCAGGCGCCCGCCCGTCTCCGGGTGCAGGACGCGAATCTTGGGCGAGGTGTGTGTTGCATCCTCCGCGTACAGCGCCACCAGGGCGGTGACGTCGTGGGCGTTGAAGGCCTGGAGCCAGGCCCGTGCCAGGGAGAAGTTTTCGCTCGCGCTCATTGTTATGAGACCTCAGTCGGAACAGGGACAGCGGAAAGTAGGCGGATGTACGCCCCGCGTCATGCGGATTTGTCTGGTAACTGGGTCCTGTGGGAAGTAAGGGCCCCGCCTGCTCTGTTCCCTCAGGCAATTTTTTCAATAGAAGAAGGACCGGATCGTGGCCTCCAACGTACCCATCGAGAAGATTCGTAACATCGGTATCTCTGCCCACATCGACTCGGGCAAGACGACGCTCTCCGAGCGCATCCTGTTCTACACGGGCAAGATCCACGAGATCCACGAGGTCCGCGGCAAGGACGGCGTGGGCGCGATCATGGACTCGATGGACCTGGAGCGTGAGAAGGGCATCACCATCCAGTCCGCCGCCACGTACGCGATGTGGGGCGAGTACAACATCAACCTGATCGACACCCCGGGACACGTGGACTTCACCATCGAGGTGGAGCGCGCGCTCCGCGTCCTCGACGGTGCCATCCTGGTGCTCTGCTCCGTGTCGGGCGTGCAGTCGCAGTCCATCACGGTGGACCGCCAGATGAAGCGCTACAAGGTTCCGCGCATCGCGTTCATCAACAAGATGGACCGCTCGGGCGCGAACTACGACCGCGTCGCCGCGCAGCTGAAGGAGAAGCTGGGCCACCACGCGGTGAAGCTCCAGTACCCCATCGGCGCGGAGGACCGCTTCCAGGGCCTCATCGACCTGCTCTCCATGAAGGCGTTCTACTTCGATGGTGAGAACGGCGAGAACGTGCGCGAGGAGGCCATCCCCGCGGACATGCTCGACGAGGCGAAGCTGCGCCGCGACGAGATGATCGAGGGCATCGCCAACGTCGACGACGAGCTGGGCGAGGCGTTCCTCATGGACCCGGGCGCCATCAACGAGGAGCAGCTCCGCGCCGCCGTGCGCCGGGCCACCATCGCGCTGAAGATGACGCCGGTGATGTGCGGCTCCGCGTACAAGAACAAGGGCGTGCAGCTGCTCCTGAACGCGGTGTGCAGCTACCTGCCCAACCCCAAGGAAGCGACCAACGAGGCCCTCGACCAGAAGAACAACGAGGCCAAGGTCATCCTGGAGTCGGACGCGAACAAGCCCTTCGTCGGCCTGGCGTTCAAGCTGGAAGACGGCCGCTACGGCCAGCTCACCTACATGCGCATCTACCAGGGCAAGGTGAGCAAGGGTGACTTCATCTTCAACCAGGTGAACCAGAAGAAGGTCAAGGTTCCCCGCATCGTCCGCATGCACGCGTCGGAAATGCACGACGTGAGCGAGGCCACGGCCGGCGACATCGTCGCGCTGTTCGGCATCGAGTGCGCCTCCGGCGACACGTTCACCGACGGCACCGTGAACTACACGATGACGTCCATGTTCGTGCCGGACGCGGTGATCTCCCTGGCGGTGACGCCGAAGAACCGCGACAAGCTGACCAACTTCTCCAAGGCGCTCAACCGCTTCCACAAGGAAGACCCCACCTTCCGCGTGCACCGTGACGAAGAGTCCGCGCAGACCATCATCAGCGGCATGGGCGAGCTGCACCTGGAGATCTACATCGAGCGCATGAAGCGCGAGTACGACTGCGAAGTGGTCGCCGGCAAGCCCCAGGTGGCGTACCGCGAGACCATCTCCCAGAAGGGCGAGTTCGCGTACACGCACAAGAAGCAGACCGGTGGTTCCGGTCAGTTCGCGCGCGTGTGCGGCTACGTGGAGCCCCTGCCCTCGGACGCCGTGCAGCAGTACGAGTTCGTGGACGACATCGTCGGTGGCTCCATCCCGCGCGAGTTCATCCCCGCGTGCGACAAGGGCTTCACGGAGGCCGTGAAGAAGGGCAGCCTCATCGGATTCCCCGTGGTGGGCCTGCGCGTGGTCATCAACGACGGCGCGTTCCACGCGGTGGACTCGTCCGAAATGGCGTTCAAGACGGCCGCCATCATGGGCTTCCGCGAGGGCTACGCCGCCGCCAAGCCGATCATCCTCGAGCCGATCATGAAGGTTGAAGTCACGGCTCCGGAAGACTTCCAGGGTTCCGTCGTCGGCCAGCTGAACCAGCGCCGCGGCACCATCCTGGAGACGGGCACCGCCGAGGGCTACGTCACGGCCGTGGCGGAAGTGCCGCTGAACACGATGTTCGGCTACTCCACCGACCTGCGCTCCGCGACCCAGGGCAAGGGCGAGTTCACGATGGAGTTCGCCCGGTACTCGCCGGTCCCCCGCAACGAGGCGGAGGCCCTGATGGCGCAGTACAAGGAGAAGCAGGCCGCGGAGCAGGCTGCCCGCAAGTAGTCCGGGTGCCCACGCCGCACTGGCTGTAGGAAGGGCGCTCCCCGCTTCAAGTGGGGGGCGCCCTTTCGCTTTCTTCCGTCCCCCTTTTCGAAAGGTTCCTTTCCGTGACGCTGCTTCGCGCCGCCAACGTCCAGCTCGCCTTCGGCAGCCGCACCGTCTTCGAGGGCCTCACCTTCACCATCGAGGAGGGCGAGCGCGTGGGCCTCGTGGGCGTCAACGGCTCCGGCAAGTCGTCCCTGATGAAGATATTGGCCGGCGCGGCGAAGCCGGACCTGGGCGAGCTGCAGCTGCGCCGGGGCGCGCGTGTCACCTACCTGCCCCAGGAGCCGGAGTTCCCCGAAGGCGCCACCGTGCAGAGCGAGCTCGCCGTGTCCCAGGCGCCGCTGAAGGAGGCGCTGGACGCGCACGCGGAGCTGTCCCGGAAGCTGGAGGCGGACCCCGCGCACGCCACCCAGAAGATGCTGGAGCAGCTGTCCGCGCTGAGCGACCGGATTGAACAGGCGGGCGGCTGGGACACGGAGCACCACGCGAAGACGCTCTTGGACCGGCTGGGCGTGAAGGACTGGGACCGGCCCGTGGCGCAGCTGTCCGGAGGCCTGCGCAAGCGCGTGGCCATCGCGCGCGCGTTGCTCACGCGCCCGGACCTGCTGCTCTTGGACGAGCCCACCAACCACCTGGACGCGGACACCGTGGACTGGCTGGAGGACGAGTTGGACAAGCTGCCCGGGGCGCTGCTGCTCGTCACGCACGACCGCTACTTCCTGGACGACCTGGTGGACCGCATCGTCGAAATCCAGCCCGGCGGCGGCCTCATCTCCTACCCCGGCAACTACGCGGCCTACGTGGAGCAGAAGCTCGTGGCCCAGGAGAACGCGGAGACGGCGGAGCACAAGCGCGGACGCTGGATTGCCCAGGAGGTGGCGTGGCTGCGCAAGGGCCCGGAGGCGCGGCGCACCAAGAGCAAGGCCCGCATCGAGAGGGCGCAGAAGCTGCTGGCGGAGAAGGGCTTCCAGCGCCCCAAGGTGGCGGATTTGAAGGTGGTGGCGGCGCCCCGGCTGGGCCACACCGTCATCGAGGCTGAAGGGCTGAAGAAGTCCTTCGGCGACCGCAAGGTGCTGGACGGCGTGGACTTCCGCCTCCAGCGCGGCGAGCGCGTGGGCTTCCTGGGGCCCAACGGCGTGGGCAAGACGACCTTCCTGCGTGTGATGCTGGGGGAGATTCCCGCGGACAGCGGCAAGCTCGTCATCGGGAAGAACACCAAGGTCGCCTACTACGATCAGCAGCGCGCCCAGTTGGATCCGGATCAGACGGTGTACGACGCGGCCTCCAACGGCGAGGACCACGTGGAGCTGGCGGACCGGAAGGTGGCCCTGCGCGACTACCTGGAGGACCTGCTCTTCCCGGTGCCCATGCAGCGCATGAAGGTGGGCGCGCTGTCCGGCGGCGAGCGCAACCGGCTGCTGCTGGCGCGGCTGTTCCTGGAAGGCGCCAACGTGCTGGTGCTGGACGAGCCCACCAACGACCTGGACATCGTCACCCTCAACATCCTGGAGCGCCTGCTCCTGGACTTCGCGGGCAGCACCCTGCTGGTGACGCACGACCGGTACTTCCTCGACAAGGTGGCCACCGCCATCCTCTCCTTCGACGGCGAGGGCAAGGTCACCCGCTACGAGGGCAACTACGACATGTACAAGCGGCTGCGCGAGCAGTCGCAGGCCGCCGCGCTCAAGGCCGCCGCGCTCAAGAAGGACGAGCCGAAGAAGGACGAGCCCCGCGAGGACTCCGCCCAGAAGCCCGCGCAGAAGAAGCCCGGGAAGCTCTCCTACAAGGACCAGCGCGAGCTGGACGGCATGGAGGCCACCATCGAGGCCGCGGAGAAGCGCAAGGCGGAGCTGGAGGCGAAGCTGGCCGACCCCGCCGTCTACAGCCAGGGCTCCAAGGTGGCGGAGGTGAATCAGGCCCTGGAAGCCACCACCGCCGAAGTGGACCGGCTCTATACGAGATGGCAGGAATTGCAGGACCTGGCGGCTGGAACTGCCTGACGCGGCGATATTTGCGCGGGGCAAACATCAATGGGTGGCACCCGTGCATGATTTTCGGGCCGGGGGACTCTGGCTAGAGTCCGCGTCCCTCCGCCTCGGGAGTCGTCACGTGTTCCGTCCGGCCTCGGTCATCACCGCTGCCCTGCTGTCCCTTCCCTTCTCCGCCCACGCCCTGGAAAGCGGCCCCAAGAGCCCGCTGCCCATGTTCGACTTGCAACGGCTGCGCCTGGACCCGGCGGCGCTGGGCTCGCTGGTGGTGGGGACGGGCCGGACGCTGGAGTCCGGGCAATTGCGTGTGAGTTTGAACTACCACTACGAGCAGTTGCCCATGCATTTCCAGACGCGCTGGGAGCCCGGCGAGGGCACGGGCCTGGTAGAGAACAAGATGACCGCCCACATGACGGTGGCCTTCGGCGTGCTGTCGTGGCTGGAGGTGGGCGGAGAGCTGCCCTTCGTCCTGACGCAGGGGGGAAAGCCCACGCTGGAGTACTTCGGGCCGAACTCCGGGGGCATCGCCACGCCGTGGCTGACGGCCCGGGCCGCCGTGCTCCGCCAGTCGAAAGGCGCCCCCATCAACCTCTCGGTGGGGCTCACCGCGGGACTGCCGGTGGGCAGCCGCGAGGCGCAGGCGCACGAGGAATACGCGTGGCAGCCGCGTCTGCAATTGGGCTACGTGGGCGAGGGCTTCCAGGTGGGTGGCGAGGCCGGCATCTTCCTGCGCAAGCGCCAGGACCTGGGCCCCGTGTCCTACGACCCGCGCGACATCGCGGGCAATGAGCTGCGATTGGGCGCCACGGTGACGTCGCTCCACGGCGAGACGACGCGCGGCGAGGTGAGCGTGCTCACGGGCATCCCGCTGAACGGAGGCCGGGTGGGGGCGGAGCTGCTCATCGCCATCCGCCGCCATGCCCTGTCCAGCCTGGACCTGTATGTGATGGGCGGCCCGGGCGTGGGCGCGGGGTTCGACACGCCCACCTTCCGCTTCGTCGCGGGCGTGTCCTGGGCCACCAGCAAGGTGGACTGACGGACAGCCCCTACTTCGGCATGAAGCCGAAGGCCTTCACCATCGCGATGGCGATGCCCAGGAGGCTTTCGCCCGCGATGAAGCCGGAGCTGACGGGCAGCACCGCGTCCTCCGCGAGCTTCGGCTTCGCGCGCCGGAGGAACGCCGCCAGCGCCGCGCCCACGAAGAGGCTGATGGAGCTGGAGCCGGGGATGACGATGGCCAGCCCCAGGCCGGACGCGCTGGGGATGAAGGCCTTCACCTTCGGATGGGCCCAGCGCTCCAGCAGCACCAGCGTGATGCCCAGGAGCGCGCCACACAGGGCGCCCACGCGCGCGGTGGGGTGCAGCGCGGACACACCCGAGGCGAGCATCTTCGACACGCCGGCCCACACCATGGACGCGGGCGCGGGGAACTGCTCCGTGCCCAGCACGTCCGCGGTGGGCACCAGCAGCTTGAAGATGGGCACCACCACCAGGGCGCCCGCGACCACGCCGAACAGCTGCGCGAAGAACTGCTGACGCGGCGAAGCACCCAACAGCCACCCGGACTTCAGGTCCGTGAGCAGGTCCGCCGAGTGCAGCCCCACGCCGCCCGTGGCGTTGGCGCTCATCACGTTGGCGGGGATGTTGCCCGGCGCCAGGCCACCGAAGATGAGCTGGGTGACGGGGCCCAGCGCCTTGGTGGGCGTGGTGTCCGTCTCTCCCGTCACGCGCGACGCGATGACGCCCATCACCACCGCCAGGGGGAGCGCGAGCACGCCGGCCCACCAGGGAATCTGGAACAGGTAGGCCATGAGGAAGACGGCCACCGGGCCCAGGAGTCCGAAGCCCAGGGGGAACCACGCCGGGGGACACTCGATGTCCGCCAGCGGATCCTCGCGAGCGCCCTCCTTGGGCTTCATCCCCACCAGCCCGCCCAGCGCGGAGAACGAGCGCACCACGCTCTTCCACTGGAACGCGAACGACAGCAGGCCGGACGACACCAGCACCGCGGAGCCCGTCCACAGCGACCAGCTGTTGATGGCCTTGTACGTCACCTCCGGGATGACGCCCTGGGAGACCATGGCCGGCGCGAGGAAGCCGTAGTTGAGGATGGCGCCCAGCAACATGGACCAGCCGGTGCGGAAGTTCACCAGCGCGCCCGCGCCGATGAGCAGCAGGCTGAAGTCGAGCGACAGGGACCACTTGCCCGCCTCGCGTCCGAGGATGCTGAACGGCAGGCTCACCTTCTCCGGCAGGTTCTTCAGCCAGGTGAAGCGCGCGTCGCGCACCAGCACCAGCAGCGCGCCCACCAGCCCCGCCAGGCCCAAGAGGCGCGACTTGCGGCGGGCCACCGCGCCGTGGCCGTGCAGCGCGCGGATGGTCTCCGCGGTGGCCGTGCCCGTGGGGAACGGGAGCGCTTCGATGTTGATGAGCTGGCGCTTGATGGGGATGGCGGCGAAGACGCCCAGCGCGGAGATGACGGCGAACCACACCATCAGCCAGCCGGACGACGGCAGCGTGCCGGTGAGCATCAGCAGCGCGGGCACCGCGGCCATGTTGCCGCCGCCCGTCATGTAACCCGCGGCGGACGCCACGGAGCCCATGGCGTTGTTCTCCAGGTCGGTGAACTCGTTGCGCAGCAGCTTCAGCGAGCGCAGCGTGCCGAACACCGCGAAGGCCAGGATGCACGCGGTGATGGTGACGCCCAAGCTCCAGCCCGTCTTGAGGATGACGTAGAGGTTGGACAGGCACATCACCGCGCCAATGAGCATGCCGGCGATGACGGCGCGCACGGTGAGCTGCCGCGCGCCGCCCTGGTAGACGTGCTCCCGCCAGTACAGCTCCGGATCCATGGCCGCGGAGGCGCCGGGCCGTTCGGGGACGGCGCCGGGGTCGGGCGCGGGGACGCGGAGCTGGCTGGGGTTCGGGACGGGAGGAACCATGGGGGGCGCAAGATAGTGCACGCCCCCCGGGGTCACGAAACGCTCCGTGCCCGGAGGCTGGGAAAAGCGCTACCCGTGCGCGCCGCCCGGCCCGTGGACATGACCGTGCGCCAGCTCTTCCTGCGTCGCGTCACGCACTTCGCGCACGGTGACGTCGAAGTGGAGCGTCTTGCCGGCGAGCGGGTGGTTGAGGTCCACCACCACGGAGTCCGGGTTCACGGCGATGATGCGCAGAGGGACGTCGCCGTCCTCAGTCTGGGCCATCAGCGTGCCGCCCACCTGGGGCAGGTACGTGGTGGGCAGCATGGTGCGGGGGACGTTGCGCACGCCCTCCGGCTTGTGGATGCCGTAGCCCTGCTCCGGCGTCACCACCACCTGCTTGCTGTCCCCCACTCCCAGGCCGTCCAGTTCGCCCTCCAGGCCGGGGACGATCTGCTTGTGCCCGTGCAGATAGGCGAGCGGCTGGTTCGGGGCGCTCTGGTCGATGATCTGCCCGTCTCCCAGGTGGAGGCGGTAATCGAGGGCGACGACGCGACCGTTGGCGACTTTCATGCGGCTGAAGCTCCTTGGATTCGAAAGACGGCGGAGGGGACTTCGGTCAAAGGTGGAACCGGGGTGACGCCACGTCAGGCGGTGGGGGACTGCGCCGCCTCCTCACCGACCGGCTGGTCGGGGGGCTCGCCGCGTGACACGTACACCGCGGCCGCCAGGTCTCCGGTGACGTTGAGCACGGTGCGGCACATGTCCAGGAAGCGGTCCACGCCGAGGATGAGGCCCAGGCCCTCCACCGGGATGTGGAACATGCCCAGGATCATGGCGATGACGGGGATGGAGCCCGCCGGCACGCCCGCGGTGCCAATGCCCGCCAGCACGCAGATGAACATGATGGTCGCCTGCTGCGTGAGGTCCAGCTGCACGCCATACACCTGCGCGAGGAAGAGGACGGTGACGCCCTCGAAGAGCGCGGTGCCGTTCTGGTTCATCGCGGAGCCGGCGGTGAGCACGAAGCGCGACACGTTGCGCGGCAGCTTGAGGTTCTCCTCCGCGACCTTGAGGGCGGTGGGCAGCGTGGCGCTGGAGGAGGACGTGGAGAACGCGGTGACGATGGCCAGCCGGCAGGAGCGGAAGAACTCCACCGGGTTGCGTCCGCCCAAAAAGCGCACGGACAGCGAGTACATGACGAACATGTGGATGCCCAACGCCAGCAGCACCACGCCCACGTACGACGCCAGCTGTCCCAGGATGTGGAAGCCCAGGCGCGCCGTCATGGAGAACAAGAGCGCGCCCACGCCCACGGGGGCCAGTTGGAGCACCCCGTCGATGAGCTTCATCATCACGTCATAGAGGCCCTGGATGACGTCCTTGAGCCGCTGCGCGGGCTCGCCCGGGGTGAGCGCCAGGCCCAGGCCGAAGATGAGCGAGAAGACGATGAGGCCAATCATGTCCCCGTCCGCCGCGGCCTTCAGCGGGTTGGTGGGCACCATGGACATGAAGAGCGCGCCCGCGGAGGTGTCTCCAGGGGGCGGCGCGGGTTTGATGGTCGTGCCCGTGCGGGCCAGGGCGCGGGCCTCGTCGCTCAAGCCGTCACCGGGCCGCAGCGTGTTGACGAGCAACAGACCGATGAGCACGGAGATGACGGAGAAGACGACGGTGTAGCCCAGCGTGCGGGCGCCCAGCCGGCCCACCTGCTTCAGGTCCAGCTCCGCCACGCCCACGACGAGCGCGGAGAACAGGAGCGGCACGACGAGCATCAGGAGCAGGCGGATGAAGATCTGCCCCAGGGGGTTGGTGACGTGCTCGACGAGCCAGATGAGCCAGTCCGCGCTCCCGAACACGGCGTTGCAGACGAGCCCGGCCACCGCGCCGGCGGAAATGCCGAGGAGCATCTTCTGATGGGGCTTCATGAGGGGGCGAAGCCTACCGGCGAAAGGGAGTGGCGCCCACCTCGCGTTCAGGGGAAAGCTTCCGCCCCATCGTGGAATCCCTCGTCCAGCTCACCGAGCCCGCCCTGCCCCCGACCCTCTTCCAACGGCTGTCACGCCGCGTGGGAGACCTGAAGGGCGAGCGCCTGCGTCACACGTACCAGACGACGTTCTGGTACGCCTTTGGCCCTCCGGAGAACGTGGTGGAGGAGGTCATCCACACGCTGCGGCCCCGGGTGACGAAGGGCTGGAAGATCGCCGGCGTGGAGTGGTGGCTTTCGCGGATGCGGGCCACGGACGTGCGGGTGGACTTCCACCAGGACCGGGACGAGCGGCTGGCGTTGGCCACGGGGAAGCTGGTGCACCCGGTGCGCTCGTCGGTGTTGTTCCTCAACCGGGTGCGGGGCGGCGCGCTGGCGGTGACGCGGGAGCTGCCGTGTGAAGACAACCCGTCGCTCGCGCCGGACCGGCTGGAGGATTTGACGCTGGTGGCGCCTCGGCCCAACCGGCTGGTGGTGTTCGACGGGACGCTGACACACGGGGTGCTGGACGCGGACAACCAGGTCCCGGACGGCAAGCTGCCGGGGCCTTCTCGCGAGCGGCGCACGCTGGTGATGAACTGGTGGGGGCACCGTCCCACGGACGTGCCCCTGTGGAGCGAGACGCGCTTCTACCGGGCGCTGGCCAGCTGACGGGCGGTTTCGCGCAGGCGGTGGGTGACGCGCTCGGCCCACTCGGGTTCGACCTCCATGCAGGCGGGGCGGCGGCCCAGGCGCAGGGCGGCGGAGGGCATGGAGCCGCTGCCGGCGAACGGATCCAACACGGTGTCGCCGGGGCGGCTCCAGGTGCGGACCAGGGGCTCCAGCACGGAGAAGGGCTTGTGGTGCGGGTGGCCGCCCCACTGCGCGGCCTCCGCGTCATCGTCGTAGCCGCCGACGACAGCCCACACGGTGGGGGCGTCCCCGAGTGCGAGCGGCGGCGCGGGCGTGCGGGCGATGACGAGGGCGACCTCGTAGACGCGCAGCATCTGCTCGTTGGCGTTCTTGTCGGTGGTGCGCTTGCCCCAGACGTATTCGCCGCGCAGGTGGGTGTAGCCCAGGCCGTGCGCGGCGGTGAGGATGGGCTCCTTGCCCAGCAGGTTGGTCCAGATGATGAGGGGCGCGTCCGGGGTGAGGTGCGCGGTGGCGCGCGTGAGCCAGGCCTCGGAGAAGACGCGGTAGTCGCGCACGGACTCGAAGCGGACGATGGGGTTGCGGTCGATCTTCTTGTTCGCGCGAGGGTCGCGCAGGTCCCCGCCCTTGCGGCGCCGGGTGAGCAGGCAATAGGGCGGATCCGTGTGGAGCAGCGAGGCGCGGGTGTCGCCGAGGGCGGCCCGGTAGCCCTCGGGCTCGCGCGCGTCGGCGCGGACGCAGCGCAGGGATTCGGGCGTGAGGTCGGAGGTCATCGTGTGGAGCCGCACCCTACCCGGCATGGGGACGGGGGTGCCGGGATTCTGGCACGCTCGGTGGGTATGCGTGTTCGGCCTGGAGTAGCACCGTGACGCGTTCTCATCCCCACATCCGGGATGGCGTGAGCATTGCCTTCTATTTGAGGCATTCGCACCGTGACATCACCCAGCGTATTGAACACACCCTCCATGTGTTTCAGCACGCCATCGCCCCGGCATCCCTGGATTGGTATTGCGACTACGAAGGGGACTTCCACGAACTGGATGAAGAGGGGCAGGAGGTCCTGGAGCAGGAGTTCCACGCCTCCCGGTTCGCCCATGTCCATCTGGCGGATCACGTCAACGGAGTCGGCGACTACAAGTTCATCTATGAAGGCCAGTGGCGGGAGAATCCCGGCTCCCCGGATGCGGCTCGGCTGTCGAGCACCGTCACCTTCTGGCTCCCCACGGAGTTCCTGGAGTCACACGGGCCTTGCGCCGTCCGCGAGCTGGCACTGAAACTCTCAGCGGACCTCCCGTTCGCCTCGGTGCACGCGGGGCTTGCATTCAACGCCGAGCTCGGCCTCCTGGAGGTCGATGAATGGATCCAGCGCGAACGCCTTCGCCATCCCGGAATGGATGTTCCCGATGAGTCCGCGTCCCTGCACCTGGGCGACCGCATCCGCGGCGTCCATTGGATGAACTTCCTGGGTCCTCCGGTGCTCACGGAACTGGGCGGTGTGGAGGCCCTTCGTGAACGGCTTCGGAGTCCTGGCACGACCGTGCAGTCCCTGTCCGACGGACGCGCGGTCGTCACGCTGGGGATTGAACCTGACGCAGAAGACGTAACGAACAGCCCAGTGCTACCGGCCTATCGTGAACTGGCTCGCGTCCTGGAGCCCTGGATGTACTTCCAGGGCGACTCCCGCCCGTGGCGTGGCACCGAAGAGCAACGCAGATGGGAGCGCCGGTTCCTGGATTGAGTCAGGCTTCGGGCTCAGGGGAAACTGATGCCGCTCCACTGCACCGTCCGGGCGCCATCCACATCCGAGACGTTCAGTTGATAGCCTTCCCAGTCCGGGTTGTTCACGTCGAACTCCAGCACCACGGTGACCTGGGATTCGTTCGTAATGGGCCCGGATTGGAAGGGAGGAAAGGACGGCCACTCCTTTCCCTGCCGGTCCACCAGCACGGCCCGCCCGATGGTCCATGGCTTCTTGTCGGCCGCCGTCAGCAACAACTTCACCGCACGTCGCCGTCCCGACGAGAACGTCGCCCCCTTGTCCATCAGCAATGAGCACTGCCGCCTGCAGTTGAAGGTGCGCACCTGGTCCACTCCGAGGCCAGGAAACGCCGGCGTCGTGATCAGGAGTCCGCGAAGTCCCGTCGGTTCGCTCGCGCCTCCCGCCGGGGAACCGCGTTCCTGTCGCAAGCGTTCGAGCTCTGCGCGCAGTTGCTGGATTTCCTGGAGGTACGACTCCGCGGAACGTGCACGCCGGTAGACTTCCACCTGCCGATCCACGGCACCGGAATCCACCACCAGGGTCAATGACAGCCTTGAGGGAAGCGTCGAACTCGCATCCTTGAAGGGAATGGCCAGCTTCAAGACGTTCCCCTGCGGCAAGTCATTGGATGGAACGAGGACCAGAACCGAACTGCCCGTGCTCACCCGCGCGAACTGGGCTCGCGACTCCAGGTTCACCTGGTCCTGCTGGATGTCGGTATCGAAGAGCAGCGTCGTGCTTACCCCTGGCCCGATATGGATGGGACGTATCCCCGAGTCCGCTGCTCCCACTTCCATCCGGAGCGTTCCCTCAACTGCATCCTTCGCACCGGGAGAAGCCGCCAGGACATGGGACGACCAGAGCAGCAGAGGAAGCACGACGAACAGACAGGAGGGCACGGTGGGAAGGGCTCCTCGAACCGGGGGGCGGCAAAGGTCTCCTTCTACCACGAGGCGTTCGAGGTGCCCCCCGCGCGATGATGACCCATCGCCGTGAGTAGGCGTCAACGCGTCGAAGGGTTACTCATCGATCGGACGGAGGAGGCGCGTGACCGACACCACGTTGAACAACTGGATCGGAGTGTACCGGACAGTCGCGGTGTCCTCCGGGAAACCGGTCTGGTTCAGCGGCCAGCCGAACAGGCGGGTAACGCTGTCTTGGAACTCCATGCAGATGGGGATGACCCTCCCTCCAGGTAGGGTGGCCTCGGTGAAGAGGAGCCGTGTGTATCCCGGTTCAAACACCGAGCGGCCCCTCATGATCGTCCCGCCTGGCAGTTGACCGGCTTTGTGGCCTAGATAATGGACGATGCCTTGGATGGGCCCTTCACGCATCGGCATGTACCCGGCCTCGGACTCCATCAGGTAGACGCTGTTCATCGCGGCTCGGCCTGCTTCCCTCTGCTCCTTCATGGCCTCCTTGGCCCCCGGAGGGCATGGTTCGCCTTCAGTATTGCGCGTGTTGGCACTGCTTCCCGCGCAGGACATGCCCACGCAGGCCGCCACGGCTGCTCCAGCGATCTTCCGCATGACACCGCCATCTCTACGCAGGGGTTTCGCGAGCGCGCTCGCGGCCTCGGGTGGCACGGACGGAGTCGGATCCACCGCAGCGGAAACGCCCGCATCCGGGGAAGACGCCACCGCGAGCACGGCGGCATCGGGAAGACTCGGAGTTGGTGTCACAGACGAACTTCCTTTCTCAGACACAGGCGCTACGGCAGGTGGAGGACGGTCTGGAGTCAGCCGCAACAGCCCGAAGATCAAGAAGCCCAGCAGCAGTGCTCCAAGGCCGAGCACCGCGCCGGAACGACGGCGCCTCTTCGGCTCGACAGACTCCGCGGGTGAGGTCGGTCCCGAAGGTGCTGGCTCCCGGGCGGCTTGTGCAGCCAGCTCCGTGGAACTCCCAGAGAACTGCGACAGCGACACCACGCCCCGGTCCAGCCCGGACGCATCCGGATCCGCCGGGACATCCAGCGAGACCTTCCAGTCCGCGTGGCGCTTGTCCTTCGCCGCGTCCCAGAGCGCCTGCAACAGCGTCTCCGTCCCCGAGTAGCGATCCTCGGGACGCTTGGAGAGCAGCCGCATCGCGATGTCCGACAGGATGGAAGGGACCTTGGGGTTGATGTCCTTTGGCGCTCGCGGCACCACCGCCTCGATGGCGGGAAGCAATCGTTCGTAGGGAAGGCGTGGGTCGAAGGCGTAGCCGTCCGTCAGGCACTCGTAGAGTAGCGCGCCCAGCGCATACAGGTCCCCCGGGATGCCTGCGTCGAAGTTCGCTCCGGACTTCCAGGAGCCTTCGCGCAGGAAGGCCACGCACTCCGGCGGCAGCAGATGCGGCGACGCGGGCGCCACGCCCACCGTCAGCGTGGAGGCCCCCGGGATGCGCGCCGTGCCCAGGTCGATGAGGATGGGGCGCTCGTCCAGGCGGCGGATGAGCAGGTTGTCCGACTTGAGGTCGCGGTGATGCACGCCCCTGCGGTGGAGATCCGCCACCACCCGCACGACCTCCGTGTAGACGGTCAGCAGGTGCGCGGCGGAGGGCTTCACCCGCCAGCGCCACTCGTGGAACGTCTCGCCGTCCACGAAGTCGGTGACGTGGAAGAGGTAGCCGTCCGGTGGCTCCGGCCAGCGATCCACGGCGTGCACGCGCGGCAGGTTGGGATGCGGCGCGCACGCGAGCAGCGCCGCCACCTCCCGCGTGATCCGCCCGTTGACATCCTCTTCATCGCTGGCGTGCTGGTTCGCCGGACGCAACGCGAGCTTCAGCGCGTAGACATTCCCGCCCCGCTCCACCTTGAAGACCCGGCCGAAGCCTCCCGCGCCAAGCGTCCCGACGATTCGCCAGGGACCGACACTGTGGCCGACTTCAAGCTGGTCCGGGTGAAGCGGCGTGGTCATGACCCTGACTCAAGCAGTGACATAACCTGGGAGGTGGGGACGACCACCCGGGTTTTCAGGACCGCCGAGGGCGCCTTCCCTGCCACACCCCACCGCGGAGGTCGGATTCCCCGCAATCCGCGAGCGTGCCCGGCCGATGACGGCGCGGACCCACTTGGCGGAACCACCCAGGGAGCGGTGCTCAATGCGGACAACCTCCGGGGTTGACCCTATCTGGCCCTGCGGGGCTGTCACGTTTTTTCGTGACGCAGCAGGGGGGTCGCCCCTGAACGGGCGTCCAACCCGTCAGGCAGCCCGAGGCTCGTGAAACAGGTTTCAGCCCGTCCGGATGTGACGGTGGGCCCTGTCTGGGATTGCGTGGGGCCCGACTCCGGCCGGCTATTCGCCTTCGTCGGACGTGTCGTCCGCTTCCGCCAGCGCGCGGGCGGCCTGCTCCCACTGGCCTCCCAGTCGGGCCTCGGACGCCAGGGCTTCGTCCCAGGAGGGACCATCCGGCAGGAGCCGCGACGCGTGCTTCAAGGCCAGGCGCTCCAGCGCGCGGGCTTCGCACAAGCGGCGCAGTTCCAGCGCATCGAGCCCATTCGCGGCGAGGAAGGCCTCACGGCGCGAGGCCCGGACCTTCCGCTCGTTCCACCACTCGGCCTCCTCCGCGGCGATCTCCTCTTCCGTCGCGTCGAGGCCCAGTGAACGCGCCCAGCCCGCGAGTAGTGCCCTCCGCAGGCCCGCCTCCGCCCAGGCCGCCGCATCGGGCGCGCCGCGCAGCAGCTCCATCACGCGCCCGGAGTCCACGGCGCGGGAACCCACGCGCGTCACGTCCTCCATCAGGCGCCGGCGCCTCACCAGCGACGAAGGATTGCGCCGCGCTCCAGGTTGCGTCGGGGCCGCTCGACTCACGAACTCCGCGCCTGCGCGCACGCACTCGATGGCGTCCAGACGCTTGAGGTCCTCCACTCCGCCCGCGAACCAGGCGTCCCATGCATCGAGCACGGGCCGGGTCCACGCGGGCTCCACGGCCTCGCGGATCCGGGTCCAGGTGCGCTCCTGGTAGAAGACACTCGCCGCCGCGTCCACCAGGGACTGGGCCGCCGAACGCCCCAGCACCCGCGCCTTTCGCGCCAGCTCCGCCGCGTGCCTCACGTTCACCAGGGGCACCGTGAGGGGACGCCAGCCGTGTTCCGCGTCCGCGTGCAGCAGCGCCACCTCCGAGTCATCCACCGCCACGCCGTCGCGATACCAGCCGAAGATGCGGCCCACGCCGACCACGCCGTGCTCGGACAGCTCCGAGGCGCGCAGTGCGCCCATGCTGCCTCCGCCGAAGACGGCCACTCCGGCTTCCAGCGCCGCGAGCAGTTCGTGATGCCACACGGACGGCTGCGCTTCGAAGACGCCATCCACCAGCACCAGCGCGCGGGGCTTGAGCGACAGCGCCCTCCACACGTCCCCCTGCCGCGCGGGAGGCAACACCGTGCACGGCGCGATCCTCCGCGCCTCCGCCGCGGGCAACGAGGGCCCCAGGAACACCACCAGGTCGTCCGGCCGCCGCTTCACGCGAGCCCGTTCACGCGCAGGCCCGCTCACGGCATCCGAGACACCTTCAACCACGGCCCCGGTCCCTTTGCGCTTCACGTGAGATCCATCACGCGCAGGCGCAGGGTCGCGCCCACCAGCCGAGACGCCAGGACCCGTGGGCCCGGAACCCTTGCGCTTCAGGCGACTTCCCTCACGCGCAGGACTGCTCGCGGCATCCGGGACGGCCCCTGAACCCTTCACACCTGACCGCCGCTTCACAGGAGCTCCGAGACGCGCATGCCCGGCACCACGACCTTCCACACGTGCAGCCCGGGCACCGGTGCGTCCAGCGCCACGCCCGCCACCTGTTTGAACCCCGCGCCGTCCAGCAGCGACAACACCGTGCGCACCTTCGCCGCCGCGGTCTTCGCGCGCCGGTCCATCGCATCCGGCATCGCGGCCACCTCGCGACGGGGCCTCACCTCCGCCAGGGCCTGCGCGAACCCCAGCGCCGCCTCGCGGTCCGCCGCGGCCACGTCCTCACGGGCTCCGTGGATGTCCGTCAGCCGTGATTGCGCGGCCTCCAGCAAGGCCTTCAGCAAGGCCTCATCCCGGTCCATCGCGCACGCATAGCCGGCCGTGAGCGGCACCGGGCCCTCGTCCGCGTCCACCAGCACCGCCGCCGCCACGGGCAGCCCCACCCTCCCGCGCGTCCGGGGCGCGGGCGTCACATCGAAAAGGTAGGCCCTAAACCCCTGGGCCTTCAGCGCGTTCCTCAGCGCGGCCGTGCGTGGTGCCCAATCCTCCAGGGACTCCGGCCGCAGCATCCGCCCCACCACGCCCTCCTCCGACCAGCCCTCTGGCAACGCCCTCGACAGCTGGTCGCGCTCCGTGGCCTCCAGCAGCGCGTGCAGCAGCGCCGGGTCCGACTCCGGATGCGCCCCGGAGCCATTCGTCGTCCACGCCACCGACACCGGCCCCAGCTCCACCGTCCCCGCGGGCGGGCAGTACACGCCCTGCGCCGGGACCCAGACCCGCTCGTCCCCGGCCAGCGTCCGCGCCTCGCACCACGCCAGCCGCACCGCCGGCCCCGCGAGCCTCGGCGCCACCACCGCGCCCGCCGACCCGAGCGCCTCCACGCCCCAGACCGTGTCGCCTGTCCGCTCCAGCTCCGTCTGGGAACCCCAGCGCAGCCGCTCCGGCCGCACCGTCTCCGCCGCCCACAGCTCCGCGGTCTCGAAGAGCGCGCCCCGGGCCGCGGCCTCGTACGTCAGCCCCTTGCCATTACACACCTGGAGCACGTGTCCACCCGGACGCACCGCGCAGGCGACCTCCACGCCGGTGCGGTCCAGGCCGGTGACCCGGGCGACCCGGGTGACTCCCAGGCCTCGGGCCAGGGCATCAAGAAAGGAGGGGGAGATGGAATCCATCAAGGCAGGCGACACGGAGGGACACCTTAGCGGACACCCGGCGCGGCGCGGCATGGGATGACGGGGAAAACGTGGTAGGGGAAGGGCAGCCCCGGCCGTATCGGGATGGAGCGCGCATCGAATGATTGCCGTCGGAGAACTCGCACCGGACTTCGCAGCGACCGACTGCCACGGGCAGCCCGTTCGATTGTCGGAGCTGCGAGGCCGGCGCGTCGTGCTCTTCTTCTTCCCCCGCGCCTTCACCGTGGGCTGCACCATCGAGAACCGCGCCTTCAGGGACAACCACGAGCGGATCCGCTCGCTGGGCGCGGAGCTCGTCGGCGTCTCCGTGGACACGCTCACCACCCAGTGCGACTTCGCTGAACAGGAGGGCATCCACTTCGCCCTGCTGGGAGACGACGAGCGGCGGATCAGCCGCGCCTGGGGCGTGCTGTGGCCGATCCTCAACATCGACCGGCGCGTCACCTTCATCATCGGCGCGGACGGCGTCGTGGAACACGTCATCCACCACGAGGTGCGCGTCTACCGCCACCTGGATGATGTGCTGAAGTACCTCCAGGCCCACCCCACCCCGGGCAGCGACACCGCCTCCGCCTGAGGCCTTGCGCCCGCCCGCCTGCCCGGTACCGGACGCCTTGCGCACGTCCCGGGAGGCGAAAAACGGGCCGGAAAATAACCTTCCGGCCCCTGGAGGGTTCAAGCCCCTGTGAGCGGACGGGTCCTAGGACTGGTGCGGCCCGGTGGGGCCGTGAGCGCTCTCTCGGATGAGGCCCTGTGCGGGGCCTTCCTCGCGGGGGACGCGACGGCGTTCGGTCAGCTCTTCGAACGGCACCGGGGCCTCGTCTTCTCGCTGATGCGCCGCTACACCGTGAGCGCGGAGGACGCGGCGGACCTGACGCAGCAGGCCTTCCTCCGGGCCCTGGAGGCATCGCGGCGGGTGTTCGCGCGCTTCACGCCCACCACGCCCACGCCGTTCCGTTCGTGGCTGGTGCGGGTGGCGCTCAACCTGGCGAAGAACCACGCGCGCCAGGGGCTGCGGTGGCGGCCGGTGCTGGTGGAGTCGGTGACGGATGACGTGGCGATGGACATGGGCGAGGGCGCGGACGCGTCGCTGGAGCGCACCCAGCAGGGCCAGCGGGTGCGGCAGGCGGTGCTCGCCCTGCCCCGCCGTCAGCGCGAGGTGCTGACGCTGCGGGTGGACGGCGGTCTACCGTTCAAGGACATCGCGGAGACGCTGGGCATCACGGAGAACAACGCGAAGGTGCAGTTCCACCACGCGGTGAAACGCTTGAAGGCCGACGTGGCCGGGGAGACGCAGTGATGGGTGCGTGCGTGGAATACGAGGAGCAGGCGAGCCTCCACGCCGCGGAGGCGCTGGAGGGCGAGGAGGCCGCGCGCTTCCAGGCCCACCTGGAGTCCTGCGCGGCCTGTCAGGCGGAGGTGGCCTCCGCGCGCGAGGTCCTGGGCCTGGTGGCGCTGCCGCCCCAGACGCCCGTGGAGGTGCGCGCGCAGGAAGGCCTGGGCGCCAGGACGCTGGCGGCGTGGCGCCGGGAGCAGACGCGCCGGGGGATGGGCCGCCGGGCGCTGGGGTCGCTCGCGGCCGTGGCGGCGGTGGTGGCGCTGATGCTGGGACCGTCCGCGCTGGAGCGGCTCAAGGCGCCCCGACCGGTGACGGCGCCGGCCTCCGTGCCGTCCGCGAGCGCCCGCGACGACGTGGACGCGGAGACGCTGGCCGCCTTCGAGGCCTGGGCCGGGTTGGATCCGCTGGAGGACGACGGCTCGGGGTACGGCGTGGATGAGGACCTGTCGTGGGACGACTCCGACCTGGACGGGGACTTCGACCTGGGAGAGACACTGTGAAGACGATGAAGCGGATGACCTGGGCGCTCGTGTTCGCGCTGCCAATGATGGCGATTGCGCAGCCCGGGCCGAGGGCGCCGGGCGCGCGTGACGCCGACCGCATGGCCCGCGCCGAGCAACGGCAGCGGCTGCGGCAGGTGCTGGAGCTGGCGGACACGCTGGAGCTGGACAGCGCGCAGGCCCTGAAGATGGATGAGACGCTGCGCCGCTTCGAGGACCGGCGCCGCCCGCTGCGTGAGCAGGTGCGGGACTCGGCGCGCATCCTCCACCTGGCGTCGCGGGGCGACAGCGCGGCGCTGGGTCAGGTGGACGCGGCGGCGCAGAAGGTCTTCGACGCCCGCGCGCAGATCGCCGCGCTGGACCGGGAGCTGTACCAGGCGCTCGCCAGGGACCTGAGCCCGGAGAAGCGCGCGCGGCTGGCCGTGGTCATGGCCCGCTCCGAGGGCATGAAGGGACTGAAGACCAAGGGACCGAAGGAATCGCGCGGCGACTGAGGACGTCCCTCCCGACGGTCGGAGGCGGACGGGCGGGCACGGACGGGCATCCCCGGGGGACATCCCCAACGTCATGGCGTTGACCGCGCCCCTTCCCCAAGGGATGCGCCCCTCCTCCTGGAGTCCGCCATGCGTCTGCTGTCCCGTGTTCTTCCCGTGCTCGTGGGCCTTGGGCTCGCGTCCTGCGCGGGCGTCGATGTTGGCACCAACTACGACCCCGCCGCCGTCCAGCGCATCCAGCAGTTCCACACCTATGCGTGGCTGACGCATCCCCAGCAGACGAAGGACACGCGCATCAACAACGACATCACCAATAGCCAGGTGACCGGGGCGGTGGACCAAGACCTCCAGGCCCGCGGCTACCAGAGGGTGGATGCGAGCGCGAACCCGGACTTCCTCATCGGGTGGCAGGGTGCCATCAACAAGCGGTTGTCCGCGGAGACGGTGGACAACTACTGGGGCTACCCGTGGGATCCGTTCTGGGGTTCGTACTACGGGCCCTCGCAGACGTACGTGCGCGAGTACGACGAGGGCACGCTTATCCTCGACGTGGTGGACGCGAAGGAGAAGAAGCTCGTCTGGCGCGGCACGGCAAAGTCGGACATCGGCAACAGCCCGAGCGCCCAGACCGACAGCGGCAAGATTGAAAAAGGCGTGAACAAGATGCTGAAGGACTTCCCGCCCGAGCCGAAGGAGAAGAAGTAGGCGCTCTTTCAGCGCGCGCGCCGCCACGCCCGGGTGAGCAGCAGGCCTCCCAGGAGGCCACCCACGCCCAGCAGCACCGTCAGCAGCGTGAGCCAGAGGAACACGCGGTCCACCAACGGGCCCAGCCGGTCGAACGCGTGGTCCACCCAGCCGCGCGCCAGTCCGTCCAGCTGCTGGAGCGTGGCCACGCGCTCGGCGTGCAGCGCGTCCACCAGCGCCTGCCGCTCCCGTCCCACGTCCGCGAACACCGCCTGCCGCTCGCCGTTGACGAACTCCTGGAGGCCCAGGCGTTCGGCGTGCACCGAGTCCAGCACCGCGCGGCGCTCGCGTTCGATGAGCGCGGGAGAGTTCGCGGCCAACGCACCCACCCTGTCCAGCAGGTCCACCGTGCGCCCCAACTCCGCCAGCGCGGCCTGGACGGTGGGAGCCTGCATGGCATCCGTCGCAACCAGCTCCGCCTGCCAGCGCGCCTGCCGGGGCAGGCTGGTCGCGTAGAGGTCCACCCGCGCGGTGAGGTCGCGCGTGTCCTCGACCAGGTTGGCGGCCGTGGAGCGCAGTCCTCCGCCCGTCACCTCCGTGAGGGAGGCCAGCAGGGCCGTGGTGGATTCGCGCGTGACGAGCGGCCCGGTCAGCGGGTGCGCCGCAGCCCAGGCGTGCACCTTGTCGCGCGCCTGGGTCACGTCCTCGAGGCCCGTCACCACGCGCCACTCGGCCTCCACCTGGGACTCCAGCTCCACGAGCGTGGCATGGGCGCGCGCCAGCAGCTCCGGCGATGCGTCCACCGCCGTATGAGGCAGCGAGTCCTCGAGCTGGGCCAGCAGCGTCCAGGTGTCGATGAGGGCGGCCACCGGATCCGGCTGGAAGAGCGCGCTCTGCACGGCGGGCACCGCGTTGGCCTTGAAGCGCAACATGGCCGAGGCCACGTGCGGTGAACCGGAGCGCGCGGCCAGGTCGTCCGCCAGGGCTTCAATCAATCCGGAGAAGCGCCGGGCCAGGTCCCTCACCCGCGTGCGCATCACCGCCACGGACAGGTCGGAGCGTCCCACACGCGTGGTCAGCTCCGAGCGCTGCGGCGCCAGCGACGCGCATCCACCGCACAGCACCGCGAACAGCACCACGGTCACGACGCGTACGGGGAAGAGAGCCGGAACCATGGGCCGGCACCCAAGCTGCGCACGCCCGGCCCCGCCGCCGAGCAGTCCCCCGGGGCGGAGCCAACGTCGGACGTCCGACGTCCGTCACTTCTCCGCGAGCGCCTTGTCGATGGCGGCCTTCAGCTCCGGGCTGTCGGGCGTGACGCTGCTGGGGAAGGCGGCCTTCACCTGGCCGTCCTTGCCCACCACGTACTTGTGGAAGTTCCACTTGGGCTCGCCATGGTCCTTGGCGAGGAACGCGTAGACCGGGGACTGGCCCTCGCCCTTGGTCTTCACCTTCTCGAACATGGGGAAGGAGACCTTGAAGCGCAGCTCGCAGAACTTCGCGATCTGCTCGGAGGTGCCCGGCTCCTGGCCGCCGAAGTCGTTGGACGGGAAGCCCAGGACGACCACGCCCTTGTCCTTGTAGCTGTCGTAGAGCGACTGGAGGCCCTTGTACTGCGGCGTGTAGCCGCACTCGGACGCGGTGTTCACGACGAGGGCGACCTTGCCCTGGAAGTCCGACAGCTTCTCGGGCTTGCCGTCGAGCCGGTTGGCGGAGAGCTGGTGGAAGGACATGGCTTTCTTCTCGGTCTTGTCCGCGGCGGAGGCCACCGTGGAGAGGGAGACCACCGTCGCGACGGTGCACAGCAGGGAGGTTCTCATGGCGGGCGCAGGATGCCGGAAGGAGCGCATGGATTCACCGTCCCCGTGAGGCGACACGCGCCTTGGGTTCTTCAGTGGAAAAAACCGACTTGAGCACGCGGCCCGTGGGCGTCTTGAGCTTCGCCACCTCGCGCGGCGTGCCTTCGCCCACGATGCGGCCACCGCCCTCGCCGCCCTCCGGCCCCAGCTCCACCACGTGGTCCCCCGCGGCGATGACCGACGGGTGGTGCTCAATCACGACCAGCGTGTCGCCCCGGTCCACCAGCCGGCCCATGAAGGTGATCAACTTCTCCACGTCGCCCAGGTGCAGGCCGGTGGTGGGCTCGTCCAGCACGTAGAGCGTGGGCTCGTGGCGGGAGGTGGCCGTCAGCTCCGCGGCCAGCTTGAGCCGCTGCGCCTCACCGCCGGACAGCGTGTTGGAGCCCTGGCCCAGCTGCAGGTAGCCCACGCCCAGGTCCGCCAGGCACTCCAGCGGCGCGGCGACCTTGGGCAGCGCGCGGAAGACGTCCTTGGCCTCGTCCGCGGACAGGCGCAGCACATCGCCCACGGTGAGCCCGTGGTAGCGCACCTCCAGCGTGGCGGCGTCGAAGCGCGCTCCGTTGCAGGCCTCGCACGGCGTGACGACGTCCGGCAGGAAGGACATCTCGTGGGAGATGGCGCCCTGCCCTTCGCACACCTTGCAGCGGCCACCCGCCGCCGTGTTGAAGGAGAAGCGCGCGGGCCCGAAGCCGCGGATCTTCGCCTCCGGCGTGGCCGCGAACACGCGGCGCAGCTCGTCCCAGATGCCCAGGAACGTGGCCGGCACCGAGCGCGGCGTGCGCCCGATGGGCGACTGGTCCACCGACAGCACGCGCTTGATGGACTCCGTGCCCTTGAGCGCGTCGAACGCGCCGGCCTTCGCCGTGACGAGCCCCAGCTTGTCGCGCAGCGCCGGATACAGCACCTGCCGGATGAGCGTGCTCTTGCCGGAGCCCGACACACCGGAGACGACGTTGAGCCGCCCCACCGGCAGCCGCAGGTCCACGCGCTGGAGGTTGTTCGCGCGAGCGCCCTTCAGCTCCACCCAGGCCTTCGGCTCTCCCCGGCCGGACGGAGGCCGCACCTGCGCGGCCCGGAGCGCCTGCGCGGTGGGCGAGTCCGACTCCAGCACCACGTCCGGCGTGCCCTCCGCCAGGATGTGCCCACCGCCCCGGCCGCCCGTGGGCCCCAGGTCCAGCAGGTGGTCCGCGGCGCGGATGGTGTCCGAGTCATGCTCCACCACCAGCACCGTGGAGCCCGTCTCCACCAGCGCGCGCAGGTTATCGAGCAGCCGGTGCGTGTCGCGCGGGTGCAGGCCGATGGTGGGCTCGTCCAGCACGTACATCGCGCCGGTGAGGCCCGCGCCCAGCTGCGCGGACAACCTCAAGCGCTGCATCTCGCCGCCGGACAGCGTGGCGGCGTTGCGGTCCAGGGACAGGTAGCCCAGGCCCACGCGCTCCAGGAACTCCAGCCGCCGCAGCATCTCCTGCCGCGCCGTCTCGCCCAGCAGCGCCCGGTCGCCCTTGAGCTTCCAGGTGCGCACGCGCGCGAGCGTGGCCGTCACCGACGCCTGCACCACCTCGTGGTAGCGCGCGCCCTCCAGCCGCACCGCGCGCGGCACCGGGGACAGGCGGGTCCCCTCGCACGTGCGGCACGGGGCCGTCTCGCCCTCGGCCATCGCGGCGGCGCCGCCCTGCACGCCAGTGCCCTCGCACGACTCGCAGCGGCCCTGCTTCGTGTTGAAGGAGAACCAGCGCGGATCCAACTCCGGCACGGCGGTGCCGCACTTCGGGCACGTGCGCTCGCTGGACAGGAGCGTCTCCGCCTTGCCCGTGCGCAGCTTCACCGCGCCCTTGCCCCAGTTGAGCGAGGCCTCGAACACCTCGCGAGGCAGCTTCGCGAGCTTGCCCTCGTACATCACGAGGTCGATATCGTGCTCCTTCGTCTTCGCCAGGCGCGGCGGGTCGTCCGTGGACGCCAGCTCCCCGTCGACGATGGCCTGGGTGATGCCCGCGCGCGCCGCCGCGGTGAAGACGTCCAGGTACGTGCCCTTGCGTGAACGCACCGCCGGCGCCAGCACCTGACCGTCGCCCTTCGTCGCCAGCACCTGCGAAAAGAGCGCGGCCGGAGTGGTGGCGCCGATGGGCGTGTCGTCATGCGGGCAGTGCGGCTCGCCAATCTTCGCGTACATGAGCCGCAGGTAGTGGGCCACCTCCGTGACGGTGGCCACGGTGCTGGTGGAACCCGCGCGCGACGTGCGCTGCTCCAGCGCCACGGTGGGCGGGATGCTGCTGATGCGCTCCACGTCCGGTCGCGGCAGCGTGGGCAGGAACTGCCGCGCGTACGGCGTCAGCGTCTCCAGGAAGCGGCGCTGGCCCTCCGCGAAGACGACGTCGAACACCAGTGAGCTCTTGCCGGAGCCGCTGGGCCCCGTCACCACCGTCATCTTCCCCAGGGGGATGCGGCAGGACACGTCCTTGAGGTTGTGCTCGCGTGCGTGCTCCACCTCGATGGCGGGCGGCGCTTCCTTCCCCGGGCGGCGCAGCTTCACCGCCTTCGCCAGCGGCTTGCCCTCGCCCCGGAGCGCGGCGGCGGTGGCGCTGCCCTGCGCCTTCGCCACGTCCGCGGGCGTGCCCTCCGCCACCAGCCGGCCACCGTCCCGGCCACCCTTGGGCCCCAGGTCGATGATCCAATCCGAGCCCTTCATCACCGACACGTCGTGGTCCACCACGAGCACGCTCGCGCCCCGGTCCACCAGCGCGTGCAGCGACGCCATCACGTGGCGCACGTCCTCCGCGTGGAGGCCCGCGCTCGGCTCGTCGATGAGGAACAGCGTGCCCTTCGCGTCGCTCGCCAGCGCGCGCGCCAGCTTCAGCCGCTGCGCCTCGCCGCCGGACAGCGTGGACAGGGGCTGGCCCAGGGGCAGGTAGCCCAGGCCCAGCCGCTGCGCCGGTCCCAGCGTGCGCTTGAGCGCGGAGTCGTCGCCGAAGTGCTGGAGCACCTCGTCCACCGTCATCTCCAGCACCTGCGCCACGCTGAAGCCCTGGTGGCGGACGGCGAGCACCTCCTCCTTGAAGCGCCGGCCCCGGCACACCGCGCACAACAGGGCCACGTCCGCGAGGAACTGCATCTCCACCGTCTCGTAGCCTTCACCGGAGCAGGCCTCGCAGCGGCCCTTGTCCACGTTGAAGGAGAAGTGCGCGGACGTCAGGCCCCGCACCTCCGCGTCGGGCTCCGAGGCGAAGCGCTCACGCAGCCGGTCCCACGCCTTGGTGTACGTGGCCGCGTTGCCGCGCGACGTGCGCCCCAGCGGGGACTGGTCCACGAAGGTGATGGCCTCCACCTGCGCCCCGCCCTCCACCGCCGCCACGTCGCCGGGGGCCTCCACGTCCTTCACGCCCAGCCCGCGCGCCAGGTGCCGGTAGAGCACCTCGTCCATCAGCGTGCTCTTGCCGGAGCCGCTGGGGCCGGTGATGGCGCACAGCACGCCCAGCGGCACACGCACGGACACGTCCTTCAGGTTGTGCTCGCGCGCTTCGCGGATGACCAACTCACCCGTGCGGGTGCGCGGCGTGCGCGGCGCCTCCGTGCCCCCGGACAGCATGCGGCCGGTGGGCAGGTCCTGCCGCTTCGCCAGCGCCTCCGGAGTGCCGTCGAAGCACAGCTTGCCACCCTGGCGTCCCGCGCCCGGGCCCAGCTCCAGCACGCGGTGCGCGGAGCGGATGATCAGCGGATCATGCTCGATGACCAGCGCGATGTTGCCCCGGTCCGCCAGCTCCGCGATGGCCTCCGTGAGCGGCGGCAGGTCCCCCGGGTGCAGGCCCACGGTGGGCTCGTCCAGCACGAAGAGGGCGCCCGTCAGCGACGTGCCCAGCGCCGCGGTCAGCGACACGCGCTGCGCCTCGCCGCCCGACAGCGTGCGCGCGGGCCGGTCCAGCGTGAGGTAGCCCAGGCCCACGCGCTGGAGATAGCGCAGGCGCGCGGCCAATTCGCGCCGCGCCAGGTCGCCCTGCCCCGTCAGCGTCTTCAATCCGTCCAGCCGGGCCAGCGCGTCCGTCAGCTCCAGCCCGTGCCAGGCCGGCAGGTCAATGCCGCCCACGCGCCACGCGCGGGCCTGTTCGTTGAGGCGCGCGCCATGACAGCTCTCGCAGAGCGTGTACGCGCGATAGCGCGCCAGCAGCACGCGCACGTGCATCTTGTACGTGCGGCCCTCCATCCACCGGAACCACGCGCGCACGCCCGGGTAGACACGGCCGCCGTCGTAGTCGCCCTCACCCTGGAGCACCGCCTCGCGCTGGGCGGCGGTGAGCTTCTCCCACGGCTTGTCGAAGGGGATGTTCTTCTGCCGGCAGAAACGCTGGAGCATCTCCCGCTCCCAGGTGGTGGACTGGCCGGACCACGGGCGGATGGCGCCCTCCGCCAGGCTCAGCATCGGGTTTGGGATCACCTTCCCCCAGTCGATGCCGATGGTGCGCCCGAAGCCGCGGCACGGCGCGCACGCGCCCACCGGGCTCTGGTAGCTGAAGAGGCCCGGCCGGGCGAGCTCGAACTCCCGCGCGCACTTGGGACACACCAGGCCCCGGCGCAGCCGCTTCGGTGCAGCCTCCGGAATGAAGAGCAGCGCATCGCCGTCCGCGCGCGCCCACGCGTCCTCCAGCGCCTGCGTGACGCGGGACAGGTTCGCGTCCGTCAGCTTCACCCGGTCCACCACCACCTGCGCCACGCCCGCGGGGTCGGTGGCCTCGCCCGGCTTGAGCGTCTCCAGCTCCTTCACCTCGCCCTGCACCATCAGCCGGTGGTAGCCGTCCTTCAGCAGGCGGGCCCGCGCGTCGATGAACGCGGACGTGTCGGGGATGCGCACCGGGTACGTGAAGACGCCCTGCGCGTCCGGGTGCTCACGAAGGGCCGCCCGGGCGGCCACGCGCGCGTCGGTGCGCACCGCCTCCAGGCCACAGTCCGGACACACCGGCATCGCCTCGCGGGTGAAGAGCGCGGACAGGTACGGCTCCACGTCCGCCAGCGTCGCCACCGTGGAGCGCGAGCTCTTCACCGGCGCGCGCCGGTCCACCGCGACGCCCGCGGCCACCGGCTCCAGCGCGTCCATGGGCGGCCGCTCCAGCCGCTCGAGGAACTGCCGGGCGTACGGGCTGAAGCTCTCCACGAACCGGCGCTGACCCTCCGCGTAGAGCGTGTCGAGCGCGAGGCTCGATTTTCCGCCTCCGGACACGCCGGTGACGCAGACGAACTCCCCTTCGGAGAGATCGACGGACAAATCCTTGAGGTTGTGGGTACGGGCGCCGACGAGGTGGGTCTTGTGCATGCCGGCCGGAGGTTTAACGACCGGACACTCGCGCGCCAATCACAACATGAAGGCCAACATCGCCCCGCCCGGGTGGGTTGGGTGG
>NZ_RAWN01000001.1:0-112956 GCF_003668895.1 Corallococcus sp. AB045 | reverse complement strand
ACGTTACCCCCAGCCCCGCCCCGGTGCGAGCCACGGACTCCCAGTGTCAGCTGTCCGGCGGTCCCTCCAACCACTTCAGGACGCGACAGCCGCCTTCATCAGGTGGTCGCCGTAATCCTCTCGCAGCTTCATCTTCAGGAACTTCCCCGTCGACGTGCGCGGAATCTGGGTCACGAAGAGGATGTCATCCGGCAGCCACCACTTCGCGAACTGCTTCTCCAGGTGCGCCGTCAGCTCCGCCTTCGTCGCCTCCTGCCCCGGCTTGAACACCACCGCCGCCAGCGGTCGCTCGTCCCACTTCGGGTGCCGCCCCGCGAACACCGCCGCCTCCAGCACGGACGGATGCGCCATCAGCGCGTTCTCCAGCGCCACGGAGCTGATCCACTCGCCGCCGGACTTGATGACGTCCTTGCTGCGGTCGGTGATGTGCAGGTAGCCCGCCGGGTCGATGGTCACCACGTCGCCCGTCTTGAACCACCCGTCCTTCGTGAACCGGTCCTTGCCCTCGTCCCCGTAGTACGACGCCGCCACCATGGGCCCGCGCACCTCCAATTCACCCATGGCCTTGCCGTCCCAGGGAAGAATCTCCCCCGTGTCGCTCACGTGGCGCGTCTCCACGAACGGCACGGAGTAGCCCTGTGACGCGTACGCATCCAGCTGCGTCTCCGACGACGCCGTGTGCAGGTCCCCCTTGAGCCGCGCGAGCGTGCCCACCGGGTTCATCTCCGTCATGCCCCACGCGTGCAGCACGTTCTGTCCGTGGCGCTTGCGGAACCCGTCAATCAGCGCCGGCGGCGCCGCGGAGCCACCAATCACCATGTGCCGCATCCGGCTCAGGTCCCACTTGCCCGGCTCGCGGTCCAGCTGCGCCAGGATGCCCAGCCAGATGGTGGGCACGCCGCCCGCCACCGTGACCTTCTCGTTCTGCATCAGCTCCAGCAGTGACTGCGGATCCAGGTGTGGCCCCGGCAGCACCTGCTTCGCGCCCGTGAGCAACGCGTCGAACGGCAGGCCCCACGCCGCCGCGTGGAACATGGGCACCACCGCCAGCACCGTGTCGGACTCCCTCAGCCCCAGCACCTCCGGCATGCAACACACCAGCGTGTGCAACACGATGGAGCGGTGGCTGAAGAGCACGCCCTTCGGGTTGCCCGTCGTGCCGGACGTGTAGCAGAGCATCGCCGCGCTGTTCTCATCCAGGCGCGGGAACTCGAACGTGGGCGACTCCGCCGCGAGCAGCTTCTCGTAGTCCAGCCGCCCCTCCGGCACCGGCCCGTCATCCGGGATGACGATGACGTGCTTGATGCTGCCGGCGGCCTTCTCGAACTTCTCCACCAAAGGCAGCAGCGAGCGGTCCACCACCACCACCGTGTCCTCGGCGTGGCGCGCGATGTAGCCCAGGTCGTTGGGGTGCAGCCGCAGGTTGAGCGTGTGCATCACCGCGCCCATCGCCGGCACGCCGAAGTACACCTCCAGGTGCTGGTGGTGGTTCCAGCTCAGCGACGCCACGCGGTCCCCGGGCTTCACCCCCAGCCGCGTGAGCGCGTTCGCCAATTGGCAGACACGCTTGTGGAAGTCCGCGTACGTGTAGCGGTGCAGGGACTTGTCCGGCTTGCGGCTGACGATCTCCTGCGCGCCGTAATAGGAGCGCGCCCGCTCCAGGAAGTGCGTCAGGGTGAGCGGGAAGTCCATCATGCGACCGGTGAGCATCGGCACCATCCCTTTGGGAGAGGGGGAAGGGCCGGATGCTACCGGATGCGCGGCGTCATGCCTGCCACTCCCGGTGGGGGCAGGCATGGCGCATTACGTCAATGTCAGCCGAAGAAAACCTGCGCGACCTCGAAGAACTCCTTGGGCACGCGCTTGAGCTCGCGGGTGGCCTCCGCCAGGTGCTCGCTGACGATTTCGTTGCCGCGCAGGGCGGCCATCTTGCCGAACTCGCCCCGGGCCACCATGTCGCACGCATGCACGCCGAACCGGGTGGCGAGCACGCGGTCGTGCGCCGTGGGGGCGCCGCCGCGCTGGATGTGGCCAAGCACGGAGACGCGCGTCTCGAAGCCGGTGCGCCGCTCAATCTCCGACGCGACGATGTTGCCCACGCCGCCCAGGCGCGGACGGCCCGCTTCGTCCAGGGCTCCCGTCGTGACGAGCTGCTCGTTCTGCTCCGCGGACATCTTGATGCGCGTGCCCTCCGCCACCACCACGATGGAGAAGGTGCGCCCGCCCGCGTGCCGGCGCTGGAGGTGCTGCGCGACGGCCTCCAGGTCCGCGGGAATCTCCGGGACGAGGATGACGTCCGCGCCGCCGGCGATGCCCGCGTAGGTGGCGATCCACCCGACGTGACGGCCCATCACCTCGCAGACGATGACGCGCTTGTGGGACTCCGCGGTGGAGTGCAGCCGGTCCACGGCCTCCGTCGCGATGGCGACCGCGGTGTCGAAGCCGAAGGTGAAGTCCGTGCCGTTGAGGTCGTTGTCGATGGTCTTCGGCACACCGACGATGCGCAGGCCCTCCTGGGACATGCGCGTGGCGGCGGACAGGGTGCCCTCGCCGCCAATGGCGATGACGGCGTGGATGCCATTGCGCTCCATGGAGCGCTTCACGCGCTCCAGGCCGTTCTCCACCTTGAACGGGTTGACGCGCGAGGTGCCCAGGATGGTGCCACCCCGGTGGAGGATGCCGGAGGTGGTCTCCCGCGTGAGGCGGAAGTGGCTGTCATCCAGCAGGCCCTTCCATCCATCACGCAGGCCCATCATCTCGAAGCCGTGCTCGCTGGCACGGCGGACAATGGCGCGGATGACCGCATTGAGGCCGGGGCAATCACCCCCGCCGGTGAGCACGGCGACTTTCATGAGTCCGGTTCTAGCGCGACCCGGCCTCCGCGCGTGAGGACGGATTGCACGGAACGCCCGTGGGAAACCTTCCCCGGTCCCCGGGCGTGCGGGGGACCGGGCTTGTCAATCGTCCGCGGCGCTCACGTGTCATTCCCGGAAGCGTGGGGCCTTGCCGCGCGGCGCCACGCACCGGGCGGCTGGGGGACCGGCGACCGGGGCGGGGAGGCCGGCATATGCTGGCCAACACATGAACCTACGGGTGTTCCAGACGGAGCAGGAGGCGGCCGCCACCTGCGCGGCGCGCATCGCCGAGGCGGTGCGTCACACGCCGGAACTGGTGCTGGGGCTCGTCACGGGGCGCTCGCCGCTCAACGTGTACCGGAACCTCGTGGAGCTGGCGGCCCGGGGGGCGCTGGACCTGTCGCGAGCGACGACGTTCAACGTGGACGAGTTCCTGGGACTGCCGCCCGAGGACGCTGGCAGCTTCCGCGCGTACATGGACCGGCACCTGTTCCGGCATGTGAATCTGTCAACGGAACGGATCCACTTCTTCGACGGGTGCGCGCCGGACGCGGAGGCGGAATGCGCGCGCTATGACGCGGCGCTCGCGGCGGCCGGGGGGCTGGACCTGCTGCTGTTGGGCGTGGGGCCCAACGGGCACATCGCGTTCAACGAACCCGGCGAGGTGCTGACGGCCACGAGCCACCGCGCGCGCCTGTCGCGGGAGACGCGGCTGTCTCACGTGATGGCATTTGGCGATGATCCGTCGAAGGTGCCCATGGCGGCGCTGACGATGGGCATGGCGGCGGTGCTCCAGGCGCGCAAGGTGGTGGTGCTGGCGTTTGGCGTGAACAAGGCCGCGGCGGTGACGGCGATGGTGCACGGACCGCTCACACCCCGGTGGCCCGCGTCGTTCCTCCAGCTCCACCGCGACGTGGAGCTGTGGCTGGACACGGGCGCGGCCAGCGGCCTGCACGGGCGCAAGCTGGAAGCAGCCCAGAGCTGACCCGGAGAGGCATGTGCGACCCCAAAAGGCCCGGGGCATGTGACTTTATTGGCGGACTGCCAATAGTATGTGGCCATGGGTCTTCCAGTGCGAGCCGCGCTGTTGCGGGAAGTGGGTGGTCCCTTCGTCATCGACGAGGTTGAGCTCGATGCGCCGCGGGAGGGAGAGCTGCGCGTGCGGGTGGCGGCGAGCGGCATCTGTCACACCGACCTCACGTACCGGGCGGGAGCGGGCCGCTTCCCACTGCCTGTGGTGTTGGGCCACGAAGGCGCGGGCGTGGTGGAGGCGGTGGGGGAGGGCGTGACGGGCTTCCAGCCCGGCGACGCGGTGGTGCTCAGCTACTTCTCGTGCCGTGGCTGCCGCACGTGCGCGGGCGGACACTTTCCGTACTGCGAGCGGGGCTACGCGGGGAACTTCTCCGGCTCGCGGCCGGACGGCTCGTTCCCCATGCGCTGGCGCGGCGAGCCCGTCCGTTCGAGCTTCTTCCATCAGTCGTCGTTCGCCACGCACGTGCTGGCGCATCAGCACAACGCGGTGAAGGTAGACGGCTCGGTGCCGCTCGAGCGGATTGCTCCGCTGGGCTGTGGGTTCCAGACGGGAGCGGGCGCGGTGCTGGAGGCGTTCCGGCTCCAGCGGGGGCAGCAGCTCGCTGTCTTCGGGGCGGGCTCCGTCGGCCTCGCGGCCATCATGGCGGCGCAGGTCGCGGGCGCGGCGCGCATCCTCGCGGTGGACCTCAGCGCGGAGCGGCTGGAGCTCGCGCGTGAGTTGGGGGCCACGGACACGTTCCTGGCGGATGAGCCCGGGCTCACGAAGATGATGGTGACGCTCACCCGGGGAGGTGTGGACTTCGCGCTGGAGTGCGTCGGGTCGCCCCAGGTGTTGCGGCAGGCGTTCGACGTGACACGGCCCCTGGGCACGTGCGGGTTGCTCGGGCTTCCTGGCCGGGACGCGGAGGTCTCGCTCTCCATGACGGCGCTGCTCATGGGCCGGAGGCTGGTGGGCATCCTCGAAGGCAACGTGGACCCCAAGGCCTTCATCCCCAGGCTGGTCGCGCTGAACGCGGAGGGGCGCTTCCCACTGGAGAAGCTGAGCCGCGCCTATCCCTTCGAAGCCATCAACGACGCGGTTCACGACATGGAGGCGCGCGTGGCGGTCAAACCGGTGCTGCGGATGCCAGGAGGCGGAACGACATGATGTTCGACGAAGCAGTGAAGGCCGGGCGTATCCATGTGGAGGATGCGCTCGCGTTGTTCGACAGCCTGCCCGCGGTGGACGTCGGGTTCATGCGCGGCACGTGGCAGGGGCGCGAGTTCCAGACGGGACACCCGTTGGACGGACTGCTCGCTTCGACCGGCTGGTACGGCAAGCAGTTCATCGACGCGGAGAGCGTGCACCCGTTGCTCTTCTACACGGAGGACCGCAAAGAGGTGTTCCCGGTGGATCCGCGGAAGTGGCCATCCCCGGAGCTCCCGGGACCCGTGGCGCCGCACCGGGCCGCGGTGGAGACCGGGCAGTTCAAGGCACGGCTGCGCATGCTGGAGTTCCGGGGGCGGCTCAGCGCGACGATGGTCTACGACGACCGGCCCATCCTCGACGTGTTCCGGAAGGTGGACCGGGACACGCTGCTGGGGCTGATGGATGCACGGGAGATGGCGCCCTACTTCTTCGTGCTGCGCCGTGAGGCAGAAGGCCCACCCGGGCTTCGACCCTAACGCGTCGCGGAGGCGAGCTTCGCGGGAGGCTTGCTGCCCGACACCGGGCGGGACGCGGGCTTCACGGGGGCCGTCCGCTTCGGTGCGGCGGACGGCTTCGCGGTCGCATCCGGTGGACGGGCCTTCCGCGCGACGGGGGCCTTCACGGCGGCCGCCTTGACCGGAGTCGCGGAGACAGCCGGGCGCTTCGCCACGACCGGCGCCTTCGGCCGCGTGTGCTCATAGGCCGCGAGCACCTTGGCCACGTAGAACTCCGTCTCTCCATTGCGCGGCACGCGCCCGTTCACCGACCCCGGGCCCGCGTTGTACGCGGCCACCGCCAGGCGCACGTCGCGGAACCTTCGCAGCTGTTCGGCCAGGTAGCGCCCGCTCGCGTCGACGGACGGCGCCGGGTCGAAGGGGTCCTCCACCCGCATCAGCGCCGCCGTGTCCGGCATGAGCTGCCCGGGCCCCATGGCCCCCGCGGGCGAGATGCGGTGCACCCGCGTCTCCGACTCCACCTGGATGAGCGCCTTCAAGAGCCCTGGCGGAATCCCGTGGCGGTGCTCCGTGTCCTCGATGAGCGGCTCCAGCGGGGGATGTCCATCCAGCACGCACTCGGGCCGGTGCGCCACGTAGGCCCCCAGCGCGCGCGCCTTCGTCTGGAGGAAGGAGAAGGAGAGGGGCGACACGTGCGTCCCGCCCAGCCACGCCACGCCCAGGTTGAGCAGCACCACGGGCACCAGCGCGCACGGCACCAGCCACGCCCATCCCGGAATCTCGATGCCGCCCACGGCCCGCTTGCGTCCCACCCTCCCCTCTTAAGGGCGCCAGGTGTTCCCGTCCAGCTTCCGGCCGGCTCGCCGCCCCGGCGGCGTCCTGCGCCGGGGCGGGAGTGGAGGAATCAGAACAGCAGGCCGAAGTAGTTGGCGCTCGCCTTGGCGCCCACGCAGACCTCGACGTCCGCGGTCCACGACTGCGTGGGGGGCGACCCCGTGGCCTGGAAGCGGAACTCCAGCTCCTCCTGCTTGGCCAGGTCCAGCACGTCCACCGCGCCGCTGCTGGTGAGCTCCAGCTTGTTCGTGGAGCCCCCGGTGCCGGTGCGCCGGAACTCGCCCAGCACCACGTACTCCGCGGAGCCCGGCTTGCGCACGGCGAGGCTGGCGCGCTCGATGCCGCTGATGTCCGTGCTGGCGGTGGCGTCGAAGAGCTTCAGCCGCAGCTCCGTCTCCACGTCGGCGTCCTCGGGCAGCGCGCTGGCGAAGTCACCCAGCGGAATCGTGAAGGACTGCTCCACGGAGCCGGCGATGGGCGGGGAGGCGGGGAAGGACAGGTCGTTCTCGGTCTTGCAGATGCGCTCGGCCTCCACCTCGATGGTGAAGAGCGAATCACAGCCCGTGCCCAACAGGGTCACGGCGCCAGCGAGCAGGAGGGTGCGGAAGGATTTCGTTCGCATGGTGGAAGGTCTCCTGGCTCAGAAGAAGTAGACGATGAAGCCCAGCTTCACCGACGGGATGGTGGCGCGCAGGTGCAGCGGTCCGGACGTGACGCTGTCGTCGCCGGAGGCGTCCTGGATGAGCGGCGTGGGCTCCGGCACGGTGAGCGCCACGTAGCTCAGGCCCACGTTCAGGAAGAAGTTGAAGCGGCTCTTGGTGCCCACCTCCAGGCCCACGCTGCCCGTCACGTAGTTGTAGGTGACGTCGCGGATGGCCTCCGACGCGGCGCTCGGCTCACGGCCCAGCCAGTCCAGCACCTCGCTGTACTCCGAACCGAAGTAGTGCCCGGCCTCCACGTTGAGGGTCGGCGCGATGAAGGTGTCAATCGGCAGGAGGGTCACACCGCCGCGCACGCCGATGCTGAGCGTGTTCGTGGTGGGGCCCGCTTGCAGCCGCAGCCAGTTCGTGGGGCGCACCACCGCGGACAGACCGATGCCGTGCGGAGCGCCCGCGTCCAGCAGCAGGCCCACCTTGTGGGGCGCGTCGTCCTGGGCGAGCGCCGGGGTGGCGGTGCCCAACACCGCCAGGCACCCCAGGGCGATGCCGGAGGAGAGAAGGGAAGGGTGTCGTCGTCTCAAGGAAGAAGAGTCCATCGTCATGACGAAAGTTCCACGGTGAATGCCGGCCCAGTGGGCATTCTTCGCGGAAGGCGAGCGGGAAATGAAGTGCTTCACGCGAAACCCGTACGGGCTTTCCGGGATGCCACGACCCGCGGTGGAGGGACTGCCCGGTTCCCGACACGCTGCGTAGTCCCTCAGAGCCTGGAAATGCGTGCAATGCCTGTCAAATCAAGGACGTCCTGTTCAATCCCCTGGGTGATGTCCAGCCAAACCGCTCAATGAGAGCGTATGATGAAGGGAAACGGTGGCGTGGCATTCAAGGCCGGGAACCGGGGGGCCAAGGATGATCGACGAAGTCGATCTGCGCATGAAGGCGTGGGTGGGACGCATTGCCACGGATGCGCCGGTGCACCTGGGCGTGCCCGACCGTGAGGCCCTGGACCGGGGTGTCTGTCTTTACCTCCTGGAGCTGGGTCCGGCGCCCCTGACCCGGGCGGGGAAGCGGGGCGCCCTACAGTTCACCGTCTGCTATCTGGTGACGGTGGGCGCGGAGACGCCCGAGCGCGCGCACCGGCTGCTGGGTGACCTGGTCTTCGCGGCCATGGGCGACAAGGAATTGGAGGTGGACCTGAGTCCGTTGCCGGCGGCGCTGTGGGCGGGGTTGCGTTCGGTGCCGCGTCCGGCCTTCCGCCTGCGGGTGCAGGTGCGCAAGGAGAAACCCCAGGCGGAGGGGCGATGTCTGTCATTGGTGGACGCGGCGTCCGCGCCGGCCCCCCTGCTGGGTCGGGTGGTGGGGCCCGGTGATGTGCCCATCCGGGACGCGTGGGTGGCGCTGCCCTCGCTGCAGTTGAGTACGCGCACGGATGCGGAGGGGCACTTCCACTTCCCCCGTCTGCCGCAGGGAGAGTCGCTGGGCCGGCTGGAGGTGCGCGCGGAAGGAGAGCTGCTGTCGGTGGAGTCGGAGGGGCTGGCCACCGGGACGTCGCCGTTGATCATCCGGATGCCGGTGAAGGAGGACTGACGATGCACGCGGCTCCGCCAGCCGAGGCCCTGGTGGCGCGGCCCCGCGCGCGGCGGCACCTCGCCTGGGTGCTGTCCCTGGCGCGGTGGGTGAAGGCCTGGGCGGAGCGGGTGCTCGCGGAGCACGCCGCCGCGGTGGCGAAGGCGGCGGTGGAGCTGGGAGGCGCGCGGGTGCGCTCGCTGCCCCTGCGCGAGCCGGCCGTGGTGCTGCTGCCGGTGCCCCTGTGGCCTCCCAGGGGGGGCGAGCCCCTGTCGCCGGTGCGCTCGGACGCGGTGTCCACCGAGACGCTCGCGGAGGCGCCCACGCCCCGCTTGAACACGCTGCGGTGCATCCCGACGGAGGGGGACGTGCCGGACGTGGAGCGCGAGGCCGTGTCGCTCCAGGTGGTGCCCCAGGTGCCCTTCGGGTTCGACCCGGATGACCTGCTGCCCACGGAGCCCGTGGCGGTGGTGGCCCCGCCACCGTCGCCCGCGCTGTTGCTCCAGGCCGCCGCGCTTCCTTGCGAGGACCTGTCGGAGCTGCCGCCCGTCGCGCCTCGGCCGTTGCAGGCGGTGACGTCGTTTCCCAGGGACCCCGCGAGGGACCTCATCGCGCTCCTGAAGGAGTCGATGGGAGCGCCGGCCCAGCCGGCCGTGCCCTGGTCGGAGGCGGTGCCGCCCTCGCCCGACGAACCCGCTGACGCGGCGGAGATGCTGCGTCAGTGTGAGCGATTGGAGCTGGAGCCGCCGGTGGAGTAACGGCGGGGGCATGCATCCGGCGGCCTGTCGCGCGCGGGGCTATGCTGTCCCGCGCGATGCGTGAGCGGTCACGTCCCAGCACTGCCCTGCCAGGCCTCACGGTGGCCGACGTCGAGCGTCAGCTGGAGGGCCGCGCGGAGGTCCTCACGGCGGCGCGGCGGCCGTACGCGGAGCTGGAGAAGGCGCTGTCCGGCCGGCGGTGGCGGCGCGCACTGGTGCGGCGTCCGGAGCTGGTGCCCGCGCTCGTGGCCGAAGCGCGTGCGGTGGAGGAGGCGCTGGAGCGCGTCCAGCGCCGCGCGGCGCAGGAGGCCTGGCCGGACGACACGCCTGTGTTGAAGGCGGCCCGGGAGTTGTCGGCGCGGCGGGAGCGGCTGATGCGGCTGGCCTGGCGCAGGCTGGATGTGCTGACGGTGGCTCCCGCGGGCGTGTCACTCGAAGAGGCGCTGACGCGGCTGGATTCGCTGGTGCGCCAACCCGCGAGCTGGGCGCTGAAGCCGGGCGAGGTGCTCGTCTTCGAGGACGACACCCGGCGAAGGTCGGACCCGAGCCTCGTGCCCATGTCCCTGAGGCAGGAAGTGTCGCCGCGCATGGTGTTCGCCTGGGGAGTGCTGACCGCGCTGTGCTCCCTGCTGTTGCTCGTCGTCCCCAGGTCGATGGATGTCCCGGTGGTGGCCTGCCTGGTGTCGGGCACCCTTGGCATCCTGGCGGCACAGTTCCTACGCGCTGGCCGGCTCCGGCTCACCAGCGAGCGGCTCATCTGGGTGCCGATGTTCGGTGAACCGCAGGAGGTGCGGTTGGGAACCATTTCCCCTGACGGCTTCCGGCTGGAACAGAACGTGGACCTCAAGGTGGAGGGAGATCGGCGGCTCCATGCACGCTCCGTCCGCGGGGTCACGGCGGTCGCCCTGCTCGTGGAACTGCACCGTCAGCCCCCGCTGCGCGGCGCGGCCCGGACGGGCGTGCGCCTGGACAGCGTGGCGGTGTTTCCCGCGAAGCTCGGCAAGCGCACGGGCTTCTGCGTGCTGGGACCCCAGGGCCTCTCCTTCATCCCGGAAGGAAGGGGCCCCCAGGCCTTGAGGGCCGTCACCGGCCATCCGTCCGCGCTGCGCGACTTCGAGTCCGACCAGGTGCTGGACGCGCTGCGCTGGCTGCCAGAGGCGGAGTTCGACGCCTGCGTGATGCGCATGGTGGAGGCCACCGGCGGCGCGGCATGGGCCCGCTCGGAGGCGCGCTACGTGCCGGGCGCTCCGGTGTGGCGGCAAATCCGTATCGAGCGCGGGGGCCTGACGCTGACCGGCCGCGTGGAGTGGGACCAGCAGGACGCCGCCGAACGGCTCCTGCGCGACTGGCCTCGTTGACGGCGGTCCGACCAGGGAACGCCCTTCACTGCGTACACAGGGATGGAGTCTTTGCGCCGCGCAACGATTCCACCGGGTCCGGGTTCACCCGTTCCTCAATGTCAGACGCCACACCTACAGTGAAGCCGGGGTCCCCATCCCCCTTTCCCGAGAGACATCCATGAAAGTCAGACACCCGGTGGTGCGCCGTGTCTTCATGCGCACCGCGTCCGCGGCGACGCTGCTGTTGGGCCTCGCCATGGGCAGCCCGTCGCACGCGCAGCACTTCACCGTCTTCGAGAGTGGCCAGGTGCGTCCCCTGGCACTGTCGCCCAACGGCCAGTGGCTCTACGCCGTCAACACGCCGGACAACCGGTTGGAGATCTTCCAGGTGGGCACCAGCGGCCTCACCCACAAGGGCTCCGTGCCCGTGGGTCTGGAGCCCGTGGCCGTGGCCGCGCGCACCAACAACGAGGTCTGGGTGGTCAACCACCTGTCCGACAGCGTCAGCGTCGTGAAGGTGGACTCGAATGGTCAGGGCGGCAGCGTGACGCGGACGCTGCTCGTGGGCGACGAGCCCCGCGACATCGTCTTCGCGGGCACCGGCAAGAAGCGCGCGTTCATCACCGCCGCGCACCGTGGCCAGAACACCGGGTTCGACCCGCAGCTCACCACGCCGGGCGTAGGCCGCGCGGACGTCTGGGTGTTCGACTCGGACAACCTGGGCACGACGCTGGGCGGCACGCCGCTCACCCGCCTCACCCTGTTCGGTGACACGCCTCGCGCGCTCGCGGCCACGCCGGACGGCAGCCGGGTGTACGCGGCCGCGTTCCACTCCGGCAACCGCACCTCCGTGGTCCACGAGAGCCTGGTCCCCAACGGCGGCGAGTCCGTGGGCGGCGTCCCCGGCCCCAACGTCAACCACCAGGGCATCCCCGCCCCGGAGGTCTCCGTCATCGTGAAGTACAACGGCGAGGACTGGGTGGACGTGCTCAACCGCCCGTGGACCGATTACGTCCGCTTCTCCCTGCCGGACAAGGACGTCTTCGCCATCTCCGCCACCGCCAACCCGCCCGTGCAGGTGTCCGGCGCGGCGGGCACCTACGCTGGCGTGGGCACCATCCTGTTCAACATGGCCGTCAACCCGGTGAGTGGGAAGGTCTACGTGAGCAACACCGAAGCGCGAAACGACCTGCGCTTCGAGGGCCCCGGCACCATGACGGGCAACACCCTGCGCGGCCACCTGCACGAAAGCCGCATCACCGTGCTGGGCGGCCCCAGCGCTCCCTCCGTCACGCCCCGCCACCTCAACACGCACATCAACTACGCGGCCTGCTGCGCGGCCACGCCCAACACGGAGAGCGAGAAGAGCCTCGCGCAGCCCACGGGCATGGCCGTGACGTCCGACGGCGCCACGCTCTACGTCGCCGCGTTCGGCTCGTCGAAGCTGGGCGTGTACGCCACGTCCCAGTTGGAGTCCGGCACCTTCACGCCCTCCACCGCGAACCAGGTCGCGCTGACGGGCGGAGGCCCCACCGGCCTGGTGCTGGATGAAGCCCGGGGGCGCCTGTACGTGCTCACCCGCTTCGACAACGCCATCTCCGTCGTCAACACCGCGACGAAGACGGAGGTCGCGCACCTGCCCATGTTCAACCCGGAGCCGGTCAGCGTGGTGCAGGGCCGCCCGTTCCTCTACGACGCGCGCAGCAGCTCCAGCCACGGCGATTCGTCCTGCGGCAGCTGCCACATCTTCGGCGACTTCGACAGCACCACCTGGGACCTGGGCAACCCGGACGGTGACGTGAAGGCGAGCTACAACCCCATCGTGCCGGTGCTGCCGGAGTTCGGCACGGACCCCACGTTCGGTCAGGACACGTCCTTCCACCCGCTGAAGGGCCCCCTGTCCACGCAGAGCCTGCGCGGCATGGCCAACCAGGGCCCCATGCACTGGCGCGGGGACCGCACCGGCGGCGACAGCGCGCCCAGCGTGCAGCCCAACAGCGGCACCTTCGACGAGGTCGCGGCCTTCAAGCAGTTCAACCCCGCGTTCAAGGACCTGCTGGGCCGCAGCTCGCAGTTGTCGGAAGTGGAGATGCAGAAGTTCTCCGACTTCATCCTCCAGGTCGTCTACCCGCCCAACCCCATCCGCAAGCTGGACAACTCGCTCACGGCTTCGCAGCAGGCGGGCAAGGACTTCTTCACGAACACCACCAGCTTCTTCCCGGGCTCGTGCGAGTCCTGCCACCGCGTGGACGTGAACGCGAACCCGGGCGAGGGCCCCTTCAAGGGCTTCTTCGGCACGGACGGCCGCAGCTCCTTCGACGCGGAGCCGCTGTTCCCCAAGGTCCCGCACCTGCGGAACCTGTACCAGAAGGTCGGCATGTTCGGCGCCGGCTTCCCCTTCGGCAACACGCCGGTGGATCCGTTCCTGGGGGACCAGGTGCGTGGCACGGGCTTCAACAGCGACGGCGCCATCCCCACGCTGTTCCTCTTCAACAGCGGCTTCGACTTCCACCCCATCTTCAACCAGGTGGGCATCCCGGACACGCCCGCGGGCTTCCAGGCGAAGAAGGACATGGAGGAATACATGTTCGCCTTCGAGACCAACCTGGCGCCCATCGTCGGGCAGCAGGTGACGCTCACCGCGACCAACGCGACGGTGGTGGGGACGCGCATCGACCTCTTGATGGCGCGCGCGGACGCGGGCGAGTGCGACCTGGTGGCCAAGGGCCGCGCGGGCACGTACGAGATGGGCTTCCGCTACCTGGGCAGCGGGCAGTTCAAGGCGGACCGCGCGGCGCTGCCGCTGGTGCCGTCCGCGTCGCTGCGCTCGGGCGTGGCCGCGAACCAGGGCGTGCTGACGTACACCTGCACGCCGCCGGGCTCCGGTCAGCGCGTGGGCATCGACCGGGACCTGGACGGCTTCCTGGACGGTGATGAGCGGGCCGCGGGCACCAACCCGGCGGACCCCGCCAGCCACCCGTAGCGGAAGACACTCGGCGGCCCGGGCACCTGTTGTCCGGGCCGCTGGTCGTAGCGCTCGCGGACGCCTGATATGTGAGGAACCCGTACGGCCTGGGCCGTGAACGGGAGGCGCCATGGGTGTCTGGGAAGGATGCGAAGGCGAGGTGAAGCTCGAGGCCTGCTTCCTGCGCTATGTCGACTCGCATCCCTCCGAGTTCTTCCGGGACTGAGTGTCGGGACTTCAGACCGTGGGCTGCGCTTCAGAGCGCCGCGGACCGCATGAGCCCTGCCCGGGCCAGCAGCTCACGTACCTGCCGCGCCAGTGCGACGTGCTCGGGGTTGGCCACCGTGAAGCGCTCGGGGGTCAGGATGAGCAACGTGCCTCTGTCCTCCACGGGCTCGATGCGTACAGGGGCGGGCAGTGGCGGCACCGTGCCCCGGTGGCGGGACAGGTAGGTCACCCAGCCGAGCCAGATGTCAGCCTTGTCTCCTCCCTCATCCATGTCCCGATGTGAGTGAGACATGGCCACGGCCCAGTCTGGTTCCCAGGCCAGCGCCATGCTGCGAATCACTTCCTTCAGCACGGAGGCCGTGAGGATGCGCTCCGCCGCCTCTCCCTTCGACGGAAGTGACAGGACGCATACGTTGGCGGAGCGGTGCTTCGCGTAACTCCCGCAGTTCATGTTCACGGAAGCATGGTCCTGGCTGGTCCCGTCATTGTATGCCGAGACGCTCAAGCCCAGATGCTCAATGGGCGGTCCCCCCGGCTCGCGGTTGACGCCACGCCGGAACGCCTCCGTCAGGGTGGGCAGGTCGGGAGGCATGAGGGGGGTCTTGCGTCCCCTGCCGCGCGGCTTGGGAATCTTGTTCCAGTTCGCCAGCAGGGGATCACACGTGGCCAGCATGTTGAGGAAGGCCGCCGCTCGCTGGGCACATTCTTCGGGGGATTCCCGTCGCGGGCCCCAGTAGGCCCCGGCGTAGTAGGTTTCGGGATGGGTCTGGGAATCGGCGGGGGGTGTCATGAGGTGATGTTCTCAAGGTTTCAACGGGCGCATCGCAGTGGGGATGACGATGATCTCCGGGATGTCATTGTCCCTCAGCAGTTTCCGAATGGAGTCTGCCGCATGCTTCTCCGCGACGTGCCATTCAATACGGATGCCCATTCCACGGACGATATCGCGTTGCTTCCGGCCTTGATTCACGAGTTCGCGAGCTTTGCCCGATGCGTCGAACCAGCGCTTGGGTGCGAGGTTGGCTTCAAAGAATTCAGCGTAGCCGGGCCCTTTGGCCTCCAGTAGCGCGTCATCCTTGAATCCATCGAACTTGAGCCCGCCATCCTTCGTGCTCGTGCCGCCGACCCAGTACGCCTCATCCGCCGAGTGTCCGGTGATCTGCTCCTGGTATTGCCGGGCGCGCGGGGACATGGACTCATTGGCAGGCGCCCACTGTCCGGGCCCATTGGATGGCGCGGGTCCTGAACCGGAAGCATTCGAACGCTGGAGGATGATGACTGCCCCAGGTCCGCCGCTCAGCACTGCCGCCGCCCGCCCCGCGGGCACCGCGACGCGCTCCAGCGCCAGCGCGCCCTTCGCTGATAGCGAGAGCACAGGCACCGTGGCCTCCGCGCCCAGGGACATCCCCTTCAGTGTCCGTGTCGTGGCCGAGGCCGCGCCCCCGGTGACGAGCATCCCCGTCGTCAGTCGCGACACTTCGCGGATCTGCTCGCCACGGGTCATGGACTGGAAGCGTTCCCAGTACGCGGGCGATGACGCGATGAGCGCCGCCACGCCCGCTGGCAGGTGGCTCAGCCCCGCGATGCTGTCCACGGGACGCGTGAGCAGTTGTCCCAACGCGTGGTACAGCTCCGCGACGGCATCCTCGGCGCCATCCAGGGTGCGGCTGATGACGTCCGCGTCGTCGTACACCTCGGCCAGGGGCCGCCAATCCGAGGACTGGAGCTGCGCGTCCACGGTCCGGAAGACGCCGCCCTTGCCGCTGTAGAAGCGGCCCAGCTCGAAGCCATGTGCGCGGAAGGTGCCGTCCTTCCACTCGACAGGTGCCACCTTCTGCTGGGTACGCCCGGTGAGTGCCCACGCCAGATATCCGTCGGGTCGCAGCACCGCGATCCGCTCCTGGGAAAAGCGCTCTACCCGCCGCGACAGCTCCTTCCGCGTGACTTCTCCTCCCTCCATCACCTCGCGCAGGATGAAGCCTGCGGCCATGCGAGGCGGGAAGGTGCTCAACGTGACGGGCTTGTCCAGAAGAGCTCCCAGCAACCGCTCCGCTTGCGTGGGCGTCAGCGCACCTCCCAGGGGGCGTTCGTCTCTCGCTTCCAGTCCCGCGTTCGTCAGCAACTGCTCCCAGGCATCCGGTTGCACGTCGTCGGAGCGGGTGACGTCCGCCAGGGTCACCGCACGAACGGGGCGCGCCCCCGTCACCGCTTCGCGGACGGTCTTGCGGCGGTACAGGGGAGGCGCTTCCTCACGGGGCGTGACACCCGGTACCGGGGCGGATGCACGCGGCGCCTCGTCGTTCGACGCTCGTACTCCAGGGGAGTCAGTCTCCGTGCGGGACGTGTAGCTCAGCGTCCTTCCAGGCCCGGGAGGCAACGAAGCGCAGCCGGTGAGGAGCAGTGCCACGCACCCGAGCAGGACGTCAGCGCGCATTGTCCACCCCCAGGCCCTTCACCGAGCGCTCCAGGAACTGCGCCGCGGCCACAGCACCGCCCACCAGCGGTTGCCCATCGCTCGTGCCTCCTGGCTGCACTCCGGTGCGGCGTGCAGCGCCCGTTCATAGCCGCCGGCCCTGACAAATCAGCCAGGCCGGGGCGTGTACGCCCCCCAGTCCCGGGGGCATCTACCCCACGCTCACCCTGCTCAAGGACATGGCGCTGGTGGGTGAGCCGGACACGACCGACACGCAGCGCAAGCTCTTCGCCATCACGGAGCAGGGCAAGGCGCTGCTCGCGGAGAACGCGAAGACGGTGGAGGGGCTGCTGCGGCGGCTGGGAGAGGCCGGAGAGATTCGCGAGCGCACGGACGCGGCTCCCGCCCGTCGCGCGATGCAGAACCTGAAGAGCGTGCTGTTCGACACGCTGTCGCCCGGCGTCGACAAGAAGGTCGTGCTCGACGTGGCGGCGTTGATCGACGAGGCCGCGCAGAAGATCGAGAGGCTCCGCTCATGAGCACCCAGGACCCGCATCAAAATCGTTCGCGTGCGCCACGAGCTGCGGCGGCGCAGGCTGGTGGTCAGCGGCGTGGAGTCCGTGACGCCTCGCATGCGGCGCATCCACTTCGCGTCGCCGGACCTGGCGGACTTCCACAGCCCGTCGACGGATGACCACATCAAGCTGTTCTTCCCGCAGGCGGGGGAGCAGGTGATGCGCGACTTCACGCCTCGCGCCTACGACAACCGAGGCCAGACGCTGACCATCGACTTCGCGCTGCGCGGCTCCGGACCCGCGACGGAGTGGGCGGCGGGCGCGAAGGTCGGCTCCACGCTGGAGATTGGCGGACCGAAGGGCTCGCAGCTCGTGCCCGATGACTTCGACTGGTACCCGATGATGGGCGACGAGAGCGCGCTGCCCGCGCTCGGCCGCCGGGTGGAGTTGCTGCGTCCGGGCGTGCCCGTGACGACCGTGGTGGTCGTGGCCAACGCGTCCGAGAAGCAGACCTTCGTCACGAAGGCCTCCTGGCAGCCGACCTGGGTGGTGCGAGGAGCGCCGGGGCCGGGCGACGGCGCGCTGCCGCGGCGCGAGCTGGCGAAGTTCACGCCTCCGCCGGGGGATGGCTTCGTGTGGCTGGCGGGCGAGGCGGAGTGGGTGCGCGAGCTGCGGACCTACGTCATCGGGGATGACGGCTACGCGGGGCCTGGCCAACAGCACTGAGGGCGCGGCGCTCCAGGAGCGTTGACCTGACCCCCGGGGGCAATGCCCGGCCCCGGAGGTGATGCGCACCGTCGCGAGCGGTGGGACTCCCCATCGCGAAGGACGGGCGCATGACCAGCGAAACGCAGACGGGCTCCCCGCACCTGGAACGGATTTCCGGCACCTTCCTCACCACGAAGGACGGCACCCAGCTCTACTTCAAGGACTGGGGACCCAAGGACGGACAGCCCGTCGTCTTCTCACACGGTTGGGCGCTCACGTCCGATGCGTTCGAGGACCAGATGCTGTTTCTGTCCGAGCATGGGTATCGCACCATCGCTCACGACCGCCGGGGGCACGGGCGCTCGTCGCAACCCTGGGACGGCCACGACATGGACACGTATGCGGACGACCTGTCGGAGCTGACCTCCGCGCTGGCGCTGCGCAAGGCCGTGCACGTGGGCCACTCCCTGGGCGGCGGCGAGGTGGCGCGCTACATCGGGCGCCACGGCACTTCTCGCGTGGCCAAGGTGGTGCTCATCGGCGCCGTGCTGCCCATCCTGATCAAGACGGACTGGCACCCCAATGGCCTGCCCATGCAGGTCTTCGACGACCTTCGCGCTGGAGTGCGTGGGGATCGCTCCAGCTTCTTCAAGGAGCTGAGCCTGGCGTTCTACGGCTTCAACCGTCCCGGCGCGCGGGTGTCGGAGGGGTTGCTCGAGAGCTACCGCCTCCAGGGGGTGATGGGGAGCCTCAAGGCCGAGTACGACTGCATCAAGGCCTTCTCCGAGACGGACTTCCGAGCCGACCTGGCCCGCTTCGACGTGCCCACGCTGGTGATGCACGGCGATGATGATCAGCTCGTCCCCATCGACGGCTCGGCGCGCATCACCGCCACGCTCGTGAAGGGCGCGAAGCTCCAGGTCTTCCCAGGCTTCAGCCACGGCATGTGCTCCGTCAACAAGGACGTCGTCAACGAAGCACTGCTGGCCTTCCTCGAGGAATAGGGGCTCACAGGTCCAGGATGAGGCTCAGCTCCTCGTCCATGGCTTCATCCGTCTGGACGGCGGTGTCGTTGTCATCCGCGTCATCCCCGTACCGCGACCAGCCGGCGAGTACCGCCGGGCCCAGACACGTCATCTGCCGGGGCGGGGCGCCGACGCCGTCGGCGTCCTGGTCGCGGTAGAGGAAGAGCCACCGGTAGCGGTCCGCGTCCGAGTCGTCGCAGTCGTTGCCCACGGCCTTGGCGAAGTAGGGCGGGGGCAGGGCTTTTCCCGTGCAGAAGCGCTGCGCGGGGATGGGCGCGGTGAAACCGTCCCCGTCGTGGTCCGCGTGGGTGGCCTCCAGGTCCTGCCAGCGCGCCGCGTCCTGCGCGTCGCAGTCCGTGTCGCTGGCGGACCAGGGGCTGGGGACCTGGCCGTTGGTGCAGAGGAGCGTCGATGCTCCCGCCCCCACTCCGTCCCCGTCCGTGTCCTCGTAGGCCGCCACGTTCCGGAAGGCGGCGGCGTTCGTGTCGTCGCAGTCCTCGCCGGACAGCGGCTGGGAGGCGTAGCCCGCGGGGAGGCTGGAGCCCGCGCACAGCTCGCCCGTCTGCGCCACGGTGTACGTGTCGCCGTCGGCGTCGCGGCGGGTGAAGCCCAGCATCCGCCACACGGTGGCGTCCTGGGGCGCGCAGTCGGTGGCCTGCGTGGAGTAGCCCGTGGGCACGGCCGCCGTGCCGCAGACGGAAGTCGCCGCGCCGGAACCCACGCCGTCCCCATCCACGTCCGCGTGGACGCTCCAGGCGCGGAACCGCGTCTGGTTCCCGTCATCGCAGTCGTCATTCCACACCGCCTGGGAGCAGCCCTGGGGCAGCCAGAAGCCGCTGCAGACCTCGCCCGTCGCCAGGGAGAAGTAGCCGTCGCCGTCAGCATCCCGCGAGGCGTAGGCCCGGGGCTGCCAGCGGGTGCTGTCACCCGGCGCGCAGTCCCCTCCCCGGAAGGTCTCTCCCGGCACGGACTCCTCCGGACCCACGCAGCGAAGCATCGATGCTCCGTCGCCGTAGCCGTCCCCATCCGCATCCCACCAGCGCTCGACCCTCACGGTGCGCAGGGCATGGTGGTCGTCGCAGTCGGCCGGGCCGGACACGGTGTCGTATCCCGCGGGCAGGTGCTCGCCCGCGCACACGGTGCCTTCCTGCGCCACGGTGAAGCCGTCCCCGTCCTCGTCCCGGTGCGTGAAGGGCAGTTGTTGCCAGAAGCGGGTGTCCCGAGGGGCGCAGTCGCCCGAAGTGAGCACGTGCCCCTGGGGCGGCGAGCGCCCCTGGCTCGGACACCAGGTGATGGCGTCGCCCGCGCCCACGCCGTCCAGGTCCGCATCCACCCACGCCTGGGCGAGCGCCGACACCGTGGCGTCCCCATCATCGCAGTCCGGTGGGCCCGCCTGCTCCCGGTAGCCCAGGAGCGAGTCCCCCACGCAGCCCGTCACCGGCCCCTTGCCCGTGGCCCCGTCCCCGTCCGCGTCCGGGTACAGGCCCGGCACGGAGCGCCAGCGGGTGGCATCCCCGGGGGCGCAGTCGCCCGCCTCCTGCGTCCAGCCCTTCGTCGTGTCGCCCACGCAGATGACGGGCTGGGCCGCGTCGCCGTGGCCATCCCCGTCCGTGTCCGCGTACCCCGTGACGGACCGCCACAAGGTGGGGTTCGTGTCATCACAGTCCAGCGCCGCCGGATGGCCGTCGCCGTCCAGGTCCCTGGGGGCCACGCCACCGCAGCCCAGCTGGAGTCCCAGGGCCAGCCACACCCATGCCCGCATCATGCGCACCCGCGTCTTCATGGAAGGAGCCGGGGCTACTGACGGGTCAGCGTGCAGGTCGGGGGGGTGATGTAGGCAATCTCGTGGCTCCACGAGAACAGATAGCGCCCGGGCCGGGTCATGGCGAGCAGCGCCAGCCGATCACACCGCGACGCCTCGACGGCGTAGTCGCCCCCGGACCAGAACCTGAAGGTGCGTGGTGTGCTCTCACCCACGAGGGTCCCGGTGACGTCGAACGTGGTGGGGCCCACGGAGTAGGCATCCACCGACGTGAAGACATAGGTCTCGCCCGAGACGGGCACTTCCGGTTCGGCCCCGGCGGTGCTCGGGGCAAGGGACAGGGCGGCCAGCAGGGCGAGTGCGCGGAGCGACGACATGATGGATGTTCCTCGAAAGGGCAGGGCCGCGATGGGGGCGCGGCGTCCGAGCCCTATACGGGGTGAGCTGGAACCCTTGGCTCTTTCCCGGCCCGGCATGCGTCGGGGGCCGTGCGCCGGGCCGCCGCCGGGCTTGTCAGGCCCCGGGGGCTGCAATACGCCTTGGACCCATGTCCACCGCCGCGCTGCCCGCCGACTTCCTCCGCGCCATCGCCGAGTCCTTCCCCGCCGACTTCCTCACCCGGGAGCCTGCGGAGCTCCAGGAGTACGGCCGCGACTGGACGCGCGTGTACGCCCCTGCTCCGGGTGCGGTGGTCTTCCCTCGCACCACGGAGGAGGTGGCCCGCTTCGTGGCGCTGTGCCACCAGCACCGCGTCGCGGTGGTGCCCTCCGGCGGGCGCACGGGCCTGGCGGGCGGGGCGGTGGCCATGCGCGGCGAGGTGGTGCTGTCGCTCAAGCGGATGACCCGCATGGAGCCCGTGGACCTGCTGGGCAACACGGTGCGCGTGCAGGCCGGCGCGGTGACGGAGGCCGTGCACCAGCACTGCGCGCCGCACGGGCTCACGTGGCCGGTGGACTTCGCGTCCAAGGGCAGCAGCACCGTGGGCGGCAACATCGCCACCAACGCGGGCGGCGTGAAGGTCATCCGCTACGGCCTCACCCGGCAGTGGGTGCTGGGCCTCCAGGTGGTGACGGCGCAGGGGCAGGTGCTGGAGCTCAACGGCGCGCTGGAGAAGAACAACACCGGCGCGGACCTGCGCCAGCTCTTCATCGGCAGCGAGGGCACGCTGGGCGTCATCACGGAGGCCACCCTCAAGCTGACGCGGCTGCCGGGCAAGCAGGACGTCTTCCTCTTCGCGGTGCCGGACGTGGCCGCCGTGCTGCGGCTGTTCCGCGACGCGCGCCAGGCGCCGCTGGTGCTGTCCGCCTACGAGTTCTTCACCGACAAGTGTCTGGCCCGCGTGCAGCGCCACCGCAAGCTGCGCTCGCCCTTCGAGGCCCCCAGCGGCTGCTACGTCCTCTTGGAGTCCGAGGGGGGTGACCCGGCGGCGGTGGAGGCGTGGCTCGGCTCCCTCTTCGAGCGCGGGCTCGTCACCGACGGCACCCAGGCGCAAGGCGCCGCGCAGGCGCAGGAGCTTTGGTCGCTGCGCGAGTCCATCAGCGAGAGCCTCTCCGCCACGGGCGTGCTGCACAAGAACGACATCTCCCTGCCGGTGGCGAACCTGGAGGCGTTCTGCGCGGAGCTGGATGCCATCTTCGCCAGCCGCTACCCGGGCTGGGAGATCTGCCTCTTCGGCCACATTGGCGACGGCAACCTGCACGTCAACGTGATGAAGCCGGACGCGGTGGAGAAGGCGGACTTCTTCGCCCACGCGAAGCAGTCCGACCACGCCATGTTCGACCTCGTGCGCAAGCACGGCGGCAGCATCTCCGCCGAGCACGGCATCGGCCTGCTCAAGAAGGACTACCTGGACTACACACGCGCGCCCGGGGAGCTGGAGCTGCTGCGCACCCTCAAGCGCGCGCTGGATCCGGCCGGCATCCTCAACCCGGGAAAGATATTGGACGCCTGAGCAGGCCCGGCAACGACAGACAGTGTCGGCGGGCCGGAGCAGCTTCGCGCGGCGGTCCCCGCTAGCTTCGGTCCGGTGAAACACGGAGCCGGAAGGCGGGGGACATGAAGGTCTTCAAGTGGTTGATGCGGGTGGGTGCGTGGGCGGTGCTGCCGCTGCTCCTGTGGATGGGCCTGGCGACGCTGCTGGGGGATGCCGGACTCGGACAGCACCGCTGGGGGATGGTGTTCCTGGGCATCCCCGTGCGCGTCCTGTACTTCCTCACCGGGCTCTTCCCCACGTACGCCGTGAACTGGGATCCCGTGGGAGCGCCCCTGTTCTGGGCCCTGGGCTTCCTCATCCAGGGCCTGCTCCTGGAGCGGGCCGCATGGGGTGTTGCCCAGGCCGTCCGGGCCTGGGCCGGGCACATCAGGACACGATGCGCGTCTTGATGTCCGTCTCCAGCCCGGCGATGGCCTCGCACACCTGGCGGGACACGTCCTGGTCCAGGTCCATCACCAGGTAGCCCACGTTCGCGTCCGTGCTCAGCACCTGCGCGTGGATGTTGGCGTTCATGTCGGACACGATGCGGTTGATGTCACGCAGCACGCCCGGCGTGTTGCGGTGCACGTTGATGATGCGGTGGGTGCCCGGGTTGATGGGCGTCTCCACGTTGGGGAAGTTCACCGCACCCGTCGTCGCGCCGCCCTTCACGAACTTGAGCAGCGACGTGGCCACCTCCTTGCCAATGGACGCCTGCGCCTCCTCCGTGGAGCCGCCGATGTGCGGCGTGAGCACCACGTTGGGCAGCCCCTGCAGCTCCGTCACGAAGCCGTCCGAGTTGCCCTCCGGCTCCTCCGGGTACACGTCCACCGCCGCGCCGCCCAGGTGCTTGGAGCGCAGCGCCTGCGCCAGCGCCGGGATGTCCACCACCGTGCCGCGGCTGGCGTTGATGAGGCACGCGCCCGGCTTCATGGCGGCCAATTGCTCCGCGCCCATCATCAAGTGCGTGGACGCGAGCGCCGGCACGTGCAGCGTCACGAAGTCGGACTCCGCCAGCAGCGCGTTCAGCGTGGCCACCGACCGCGAGTTGCCCAGGGGCAGCTTCGTCATCACGTCGTAGTAGAGGACGCGCATGCCCAGCGCCTCCGCCAGCACGCCCAGCTGCGAGCCGATGTGCCCGTAGCCGATGATGCCCAGCGTCTTGCCGCGCACCTCGTGGCTGCCCGTGGCCACCTTGCGCCACTGCCCCGTGTGCACCTCCCGGCTGCGGTCGAAGAGCTGGCGCGTCAGCACCACCACCTCCGCCAACACCATCTCCGCCACGCTGCGCGTGTTGCTGAACGGCGCGTTGAACACCGGCACGCCGTGCACGCTGGAGGCGAGCAGATCCACCTGGTTGGTGCCGATGCAGAAGGCCCCAATCGCCAGCAGGTCCTCCGCGTACTTCAGCGACTCCTCCGGCACCGTCGTCTTGCTGCGGATGCCCAACAGGTGCACGCCCTTGAGCCGCTCCGCCAGGTCCTCCGGCTTGAGCGCCGCGGACAGCCGCTCCACCTCGAAGCCCTCCGCCTTCAGCATCTCCTGGGCCGAGGCGTGGATGTTCTCCAGCAGCAGGACTCGCAGCGGACCCTCGGTGCTCACGGGGCGGCGGGGCGACGGCGGGAAGCGGGGTGTGCTCATGGCGCCTTGCGTTAGACCTCGCCCTCCAAGGTGTCAAGGGGCGGATGGTCGGGGGGAGACTCCGGCAAGGTAAAGGTGAACGTCGTCCCTGCCCCTTCGTCGCTGTCCACCCAGAGGCGGCCCCCGTGGGCGGTGACGATGCCGCAGGCGATGTAGAGCCCCAGGCCGCTGCCCTGGTGGGCGGTGTCGCTCGCCTGCCAGTGGCGCTGGAAGAGCCGGGCCTGGTGGGCCTTGGGGATGCCGGGGCCGGTGTCGCGCACGCTCACGCGCACGGTCCCCGCGTCCTGCGTGGTGCTCACCGTCACGGTGCCCCCGGGCGGGGTGAACTTGACGGCGTTGCCCAGCAGGTTGGCCAGCACCTGGAGGATGCGCGGGCGGTCGCAGGAGGCGCGCAGCCCCTGGGAGAGCCGGCGCTCCAGGCGGACGCCCTTGTCCCGGGCCTGGGGCTCCACCATCGCCAGCGCCTCCTGGGCGAGCGGCTCCACGGCTTCGGAGCGGCGGTCCAGCATGAGGAGGTGCCCCGCGTCCATCCGCGCGGCGTCCAGGAGCCGGGTGATGAGGTCCTGCATGTGCGCCGCCGCCCGGTCGATGGCGTCCACCTGCCGCTGGAGCGCCGCCCCTCCCGCCAGGGTGTCCAGCCGCCGCGTGAGCACGCCCGTCCCCATCCGCACCGTGGAGAGCGGGTTCTTGAGGTCGTGGGACACGATGGCCAGCACGTCCTCGCGCGCGCGGGAGGACGCCTCCGCCTCCGCGTAGAGCCGCGCGTTCTCCTCCGCCAGCCGCCGCTGGGCCCGCGCGTCCTCCCGGGTGCGCTCCTCGGCCCGCAGCTGCTCGGCATGCAGGGCGTTGAGGCGCGTGGCCGCGCGCCAGACCACCCAGGTCAGCACCGCCGCCTGTGCCACCTCCAGCAGCGACCAGACCAGGTGGGGCTCCATCCGCGTGTGGCGCAGCATCTGGTGCGCCGCCACGCCGCCCACCAGGGGCACGAGCAGCGCGGGCAGCAGCCGCCGGGCCATGATCCCGCCCGCGCCCGCGTGCAGGAACGCACCCACCACGCCCTGCTCCGGACGCAAGAGCAACGCTCCCAGGGAGAGCAGCAGCAGGGACACGTCGGTGTGCAGCGCGATGCCGACGCCCCCCCGGCCGGCGAACCAGTAGAACCGCGGCTCCTGGAACGAGTAGGCCACCATCACGCTGAAGGACAGGACCAGGGCCCCCAGCGCCATCCCCTGGAAGGCCCGCGCGCCCCACCGGCTTCGTGCATCCCGGAGCGCCAGGGCCAGGCCGAGCAGCAGCAGCAGCGACGCGGATTGCGGCGACGTGCGCCCGCCCAGCGCCTGGAAGAGGGCGTCCCAGCGGGGGGAATCCCCCACGTAGGTGCCCAGCAGCAGCACGCTCCACAACGCGACCGTCAGGGCCATGAGCACGCCCATCCGCCGCGCCGCGGCCTGCCGTCCACCCAGCGCCAGCTCCGCGCCCGCGGTGAGCATCAGGGCCGAGGCCGTCAGGGGGACCATCGCTGGCAGGCCGGGAACGAGCTGCGTCAGCGTCACGCTGCCCACCGCCCACCCCAGGAGCACCGCCGCGCTCAGCACGAGCGTCAGCCCCGCCACGGCGGACGACAGCCGGCGTGCCCGGCGCCAGAGTTCCTGTTGTCGGGCGTCCGGTGACTGCACGCGCGGCCTCGAAGGGACTGGGATGAGTCCTTCAAGTTAGGTCCGCGGTTGTTCCCTGCCTGCGCGGGGCCCGTGCCTCCGCCTGCCTTTCTCGCCTGCCTTCCTGGCGGGGCGGCAGGAAGCCGGAAAGACACCGGGCCCGCCACTCCCCACGGTGGGGAGGGACGGGCCCGGAAGGGAAACAGGGAAGCGAAAGGCTACTGGAGGGTCCAGGCCAGCGTGCCGCTGCACGCATCGCCGCCGAAGCAGCCCACGCGGATCACATACGCGCCGCCCGCGCTCGCCGGCGCGGTGTAGGTCGCGCGGGACAGCGAGCCGCAACCGGAGGCGTCGTCGTTGAACGTCACCTGCTGGCCGGCGGCGTTGAACAGGCGCACCACCGTGTCACCCGTGCCCGTCGCGCTCCCCACGCCGCAGCTGCCGAAGGTCAGCGTCTGGCCGGGCGCGATGTCCACGTTCACGTTCTGCGTGTTGCGCGTGGCGTTGGCGGTGTCGCTGACGCTGAAGGCCTGGGTGCCGCCCGGGGGCGTGGTCGTGCCGCCCGAGGTGATTTCCCAGGCCACCGTGCCGGCGCAGCTGCCGTTCTGGTAGCAGCCGGCGCGGACTTCATAGGTGCCCGCGACGCTGGCGGTGTAGGTGAGCTTCGAACCGAAGCCGCTGCCGCAGCCGTCGTCGTTGGAGGCGACCTCCGTGCCGGACGGGCCGCGCAGGCGCACCCAGGAGTCACCGCTGGTGAGGGCCGCGTCCTTGACGCCGCAGGTGCCCACGGTGAGCTTGTCGCCCGCCTTGAGCGTCACCGTGCCGTTGACGGTGTTGCGCGTGGCGCTGGAGGTGTTGGTCGCGGTGAAGGTGAAGTTCGGCGGCGTGGTGCCGCACAGGCGCAGGTTGGTGGTGGCCGTGCACAGCCCCTGGATGGCGTGGTGCACGTAGGTGATCTCCTCACCGTTGCAGCCATTCTCCGCGCAGACGTTGACCTCGTAGCAGCTGGCGCCCGCGCGCCGCTTGTAGTCCTCGTCGCCGCGCACCAGGATGCCCGCCACCGTGTTGTTGGCCGTCTCGTACACGCCGGAGCCGGAGTTGCCCGCGAAGGTGTCCGTGCTGGCGACGAAGAAGTCCATGTACTCGGCGTTGTTCTCACGCACGGAGCCGCCCGAGTCGATCTTGAACGGGACGCCGCTGCCGCTGCCGATGACGGCCACGTTCTGGCCCGTCGTCAGGGCCGCGTTGCCCGGACGCACCGGGGCGGGCTTGAAGCGCGGCGCCGCGGAGCGGTCCAGCCGGATGATGGCGTAGTCCAGGATGCTGGCTTCGTTCCCGGTGCTCAGGTGCCGCGCGACGATGCTCTTGCAGGAGAAGACGTCCTGGCTGGTGATGTTCTGCAGCTGGCCGTCCGCCGTCTTGTAGAAGTTGAAGACGAAGCGCGCGTCCTTGCACTCGATGAAGTCGTCGTTGGGCGTCGCGGGCCCCACGCAGTGGCCGGCGGTGAGCACCAGGTCATCGTCGATGAGCGTGCCGGAGCAGAGGGCCGGGATGGGGTCGTCGTAGAAGCGCTGGTCCGAGCAGAGTTCCTCGTATTCGCCCAGCGTCAGCGGGTCCACCTTGACGTTGTTCGGGTCCCTCATGTCGAGGAAGTCCGGGACCGTCAGCATCACGGTGGACTGACGCGCCAGGTCCCGCAGGGCCGCGTTGGGGTGCGCGTAGACGTCGTAGCGGTCGTCGTTGCCGTAGACGACCGGCGCGCTGGACTCGGTCAGCGCGGGCTGCTGCTCCGGCGCGCCGGACTCGGGGGCCGGCCCGCAGGCCAGGGCGGTGAGGGTACAGAACAGGGTGCCGAGCAGCTTCGCGCGGCGGGCGGGGACGGGCACGGACATGCGGGGTGACTCCTGACGGGTACGGCGACAGACACAGCGAAGAAAGGGGGTGTTACTGGAAGACGTAGGCGGACCCGTGCGGTCGCATGAAAGGACCGGGGGGAGGGGACGTCGGGGGTTCTGCTTTCAGTCCGCGTCGGGGGCTTCGAGCCAGGACAGGGCCTCGGAGCGGGACTCGAAGGTCTTCGCCGGGATGGTGAGGCCGGCGTTCTTGGTCATGCGCCACGCCTGCAGGCCGCTGCCGGGGTCGCTCACCACACGCGCGGAGCGCTTCATGCCGCGCTGCTGGGCGTAGGCGTTCAGCCGGGCCATCTCCCCCACCACCGTGGCGGGCATCACCCGAAGCTTGGACTGGTCCACCAGCGCGGACCACTCCGTGCCCCCGCGGGCGGTGATGTCCTTCTTCAGTTGCTCGACGTACTCGGTCACGTCCTTCGGCGTCACTTCCGAGGGATAGATGATCTCGATGATGTCGTGGGGCAGGTGGGCGATTTCAATCTTCATGCGCGGCTTGCGGCTCTCTTCCAGGCGGGGCGCGCCATCCTAACCGCAGTGCCTGTCGCCGGATACCGCGCCCCCCGCAATCCCTCCCCCCGGAGCGGGGATTGTCGGACCTCGCGGGTAGAACCGCGCCCGGAGGGCCCCGCGGACCCGGGGCGTCACGCCACGTGCGCCCGGTGTGGGCCGGGTGGTGCAGGGTGGCTCGGCCGGATGGCTGGAGCCGGGCCTGGCGAAGGGCGGGGGCGCGGGAAGTGGATGCCCCCCGCTCCCCGGTTGTCAGGATGATGCCTATGCGCCAACCCATCTTGTCGGTCCACGGCGCGGCTCTTCCGGTCGCGCCTGAAGCCAACCACCTCATCCTGGTGAATGCCCCCCGGGAAGAGGCGCCTCCACCCGAGGAATCGTTCATGGAGGCGCGGGAGTGGCTGGACAGCCTGCACTCCCGGATGATGCAGGGCCCGGACGACACGCTGCATGCCGGCATGACGGCCCTGCACGGGGGGCTCATCAAGCGGCGGCGGCAGTGGAGCCCGGAGGTGTGGAAGCGCTTCTGTCAGGAGCTGGCGCGCAAGCACCCCATGCGCCCCTTCCTGCATCAGTGTCCCTTCACCCGGCACGCCTTCGAGCGGCCGCGCGGCTACGCGGGGGACGCGGCGCTCATCGACTACCTCTACATGGACCACGCGGCGGACGAGCTGCACGCGGGCCGCGAAATCTACCGCTACATGCACGGGCAGCCCTCCGCGCGGAGCGTGCGCGAGCGCCGGGAGCTGCTCGCGCGGATGATGGACGAGACGGCCGGGCGGCGGCCGGACGGGCGCGTGCTGTCGGTGGCGTGCGGGCACCTGCGGGAGGCGGAGGCGTCGCGCGCGGTGGCGGAGCGCCGGCTCCAGGAGCTCATCGCGTTCGACCAGGATCCGGTGAGCCTGGCGGAGATTTCGCGCCTGCATCCGGGCGGCATCGTGCGGCCGGTGTGTGGCTCGGTCCGCTCGCTGCTCGCAGGCAAGGCGGCGTTCGCGGACCTGGACTTCGCGTACTCCGCCGGGCTGTACGACTACCTGTCGGACTCCGTGGCCGCCCGCCTCACCGCGCTGCTCTTCCAGATGCTGCGCCCGGGCGGACGCCTGCTGGTGGCCAACTTCGCGGTGCACCCGCCGGAGACGGGCTACATGGAGGCCTTCATGGACTGGTGGCTCACCTACCGGGACGAGGACGGCATGCGCGACCTGCTGGCGGAGACGCCGCTGGAGCAGGTGGACAACGTGCGGCTGTTCCGCGACTCGCAGGACAACGTCATCTACCTGGAAGTGACGCGCCGCTAGTCAGTGCATCGGTGAGCCGGAGCGGGGCAGGGTGACGGTGAAGGTGGAGCCCTGCTCCGGGGCGCTGGCGACGTCGATGTTGCCACCCAGCGCCTGGACGATTTCGCGGACGATCCAGAGCCCCAGCCCGAAGCCGCCGTAGTGGCGCACGGACACCGCGCGCTCGAAGCGCTCGAAGATGCGCGCCCGGTCCTCCTCCGCGATGCCGATGCCGTGGTCGCGCACCTCCAGGCGCACGCCCGTCGCGTCCCCGTCCAGCGTCACCTCCACCGGCTTGCCCGCGCCGTACTTCATGGCGTTGGTCAAGAGGTTGCCCACCACCTGCTCCATCCGGAGCGCGTCCCAGTGACCGATGAGGCGTGGCTCGCTGGCGTGGAAGCGCACCTCGCACTCGGCGCGGACCAGGGCCTCGCGGCTGCGCTCCAGTTGGCCGCGCACCAGCGCCACCAGGTCCACGTCCTCGCGCTTGATGTGCAGCTGGCCCTGCGCGATGCGGGAGATGTCCAACAGGTCGTTGACCAGCTTCCCCAGCCGCTGCGTCTGCGAATAGGCGGACTCCAGCTTCGCGGTCAGCTTCTCCGGAGGCATGGGCGCGCCCTTCGCCTTGGACTGGAGCCCCTGGATGTGCAGCTGCAGCGACGTGAGCGGCGTCTTCAGTTCGTGCGCGGCGATGGACAGGAAGTCGTCGCGCCGGCGCACGGCCTCCTGCTCCTCCCGGTACAGGCGGCCCTGCTCCTCGGAGAGGGCGGCGACGCGCTCGAAGTTCTCCGCGTTCTCCAGCGCCGCGCCCGCGAGGATGGCCACGAAGGAGGCCAGCCGCTCCTCGTCCTCGCCGAAGAGCGCGCCCACCTTGCGGTGGCTGGCCACCACGCACGCCACCGTCTTGCCGCGGACCTGGAGGGGCGCGCACAGGAGCGAGCGCACCCCGAGCAGCTCCATGCTCTCGCTGATGCCACCGGGCAGCCCCTGGCCCAGCACGGTGATGCGGCCCGTCTCCAGCGCGCGCGCGAGCGCGGTGCGGCTGAGGCCCTGGTTCCTCGCGTCCTCCTCGGACACCACCGCGCGAGGGTCCACCACGGCGCAGCGCTCCGCGCGCAGCAGCTCCTGCATGGACTGGCGCGCGGTCTCGAAGACGGCCTCGCGCGACAGGGCGGAGGCGAGCCTGCGCCCCACCTCCAGCACGCGCGGGAAGCGGTCCACCAGCGACAGCGTCTCCACGCCGGCCGTGGCGTGCTCCGCCTCCCGGTGCAGGCCGTCCTCCATGGCCACCAGCTCGCGCGCCGCCATCTCCAGGTCGCGCGCGGCGCCGGGCCAGCCCTGCACCCGGCCCACCTCGCCGCGGGCCTGGAGCGTGAGCGCGCGCTCCTGGCGCATCTCCAGTTGTTCGGCCACGCGCAGGGCTTCGTCCAGGTGCGTGCGGGCCCTCGCGGGCCGGCCACGCAGCGCGCACATCAGGCCGCGCTCGCGCAGCGCATGGGGCAGGTTGTTGCGGTAGGTGCGCGCGACGTCGTGGGCGCGCTTCGCCACGCCATCCGCCTCCTTCAGAAGCCGCTCGCGCTGCCTGGGGTTGAGGGGGCTGGCCTGCTGCGCCAGCCGCCTTCGCGCGGTGGCGAGCCACGGGGTGATGGGGGCCACGTACTCCTGACGCAGGTGCGCGTCCTCCACCACGCGCTCGGCGCGCTCCAGCACCTCCGCGGCGCGCGCGGGTTCGTTCTCGCGCAACAGGCGCAGGCCCTCCGCCTGGAGCACGCCCGCGAAGGACTGCGGGTCGGTGGCGGTGGGCGCCGCCAGCTCCGTCTCCAGCAGCGCCGCGGGGATGCGGCCTCCGGTGGACTTGGCCCACGCCTCCAGGCCCAGGCGCAGCGAGTACCGGTCCCCCAGCGCGAGCGCCGCCGCGTGCAGCTTCTGGCTCACCGCCGCGGCCTCCTTCAGGCGGCCCAGGCGGTAGAGCGACATGGCGATTTGAAAGGTGGCGTTGTTCACCTCCCACGGGTCGCCGGTGCGTTCCAACAGGCGCACCGCTTCCCGGCACTTCTCGATGCAGTCCTTGAAGCGCGATGACGCATAGAGGGCCAGGCCGTAGAAGTGCAGCGACTGGCCCTGGCCCCACACGTCGCCCAGTTGCTGACGCAGGGCCAGCGACTTCTCCGCGTAGGCGTACGCGCGCTGGAACCAGGGCAGGGTGGTGAGCGCGGGCGAGTGCGCGGAGTACGCCTGCGCCAGCTCCGGCGTGGGCGGGTAGCGCTCCGCCAGGTTCATGTCACGCAGGTGCGCCCACAGCACCGCGGCGCGGCCCCGCTGGTACCAGTAGCCGTACGCGAGCCGGCTGTAGAGGTTGACCGCGAGCAGGTCCTCCTCGCCCCGCGCCAGGGACTTGCGGCCCAGCCACAGGCGCGGCGCCACGGTGTGCGCGGCCTGCGTGAGGATTTCCCACGCCGCGCTGGCGCCGGTGGTCAGCATGCCGGGCGGCACCCAGCGGCCCAGGAGCTTCAGGCCCTGCTCCAGGTAGGCGTTGGCCTGCACCGTCTGGCCGCGCTTGAAGGCGAGCTCGCCCAGGTGGCCCAGCGTGCGGCCCTGCTCCAGCCGGTCGCGCGCCAGGGCCTGCGCGGCCTCCAGCTGCCGCTGCGCTTCGTCGTAGCGTCCGCGCATCATCAGCGCGGTGCCCAGCCCGGACGCGATGCGGTAGCGGGTGTGCGCGTCCGCGCCTTCCGCGCCGCGCTCGGCGATGCGGTAGTTCACCTCCGCGCTGTCCAATGAGAAGCGCTGGCGCGCCTGCTCCGCGGCCACCAGCGCGTAGGGCAGGGCCTGCGCGCGCTCACCGGCCGCGTCGAAGTGGTAGGCCAGCTCGAACGGGTCGGTGGGCACGGACTGCTGGGCGGCCCGCGCGGCCAGCCGGTGCAGCTCCCGGCGCTCCTCCGGGGAGAGCAAATCCAACAGCACCTCGCGCAGCTTGTCGTGCACGAAGGTGGAGCGCGTTCCTTGCGTCCACAGCATGTGCCGGCGGCGCGGGGGCTCCAGCGCGGTGTTGACGGCCTCCAGCGGCGTGCCGGAGAGGGCCGCCACCGCCCTCGTGTCGAAGGACTTGCCCATCACGGCGCCCACGCTGAGCACGTGCAGGGACTCCGGTGGCAAGAGGCGCAGGCGCCGCACCAGGAAGGTGGCCGCCTGGCGCGACGAGCGCGCGTGCGCCATCGCCTCCGGCTGCACCCACCAGCCCTCCGGGCCGGGCATGAGGACGCCGTCCTCCACCAGCCCGTGCAGCACCGCGGAGGCCATGAACGGATTGCCCTCCGCCAGCCGCGTCACCAGCTCCACGGCCTCCGGCGGCAGCACGCCGGCCATGGACTCCGCCAGCAGCGCCACCTCCGCCGCGCCAAAGGCGGACAGCTTCAGGTGCGCGCCCGGGGCCAGGCGCTTCAGCACGTGGTCCGCGTGGATGTCCTCGCTGCGGAAGGACACGATGAGCAGGAGCCGTCCGTCTCCGGCGCGGCGGCCCTGCGACCACGCCTCCAGCGCGCGCAGCGTGAGCGTGTCCGCCCACTGGCAATCCTCCAGCACCACCACCGCGGGCGCGTCCGGCGTGCCCAGCGCGTTCAACAGCGCGGTGAGGCTCCACACGCTGCGGCTCTCGCTCAGGGACTCCGGCCCCAGCCCCTGCGACCGCGGCGTCCGCGAGTCCGGGAGGAGCACCTCCGTGAGCCGGGGCAGCACCGTGCACAGGCCGGCCTCCTGGCCCGCGAGCCGTTCACGCAGGAGCGCGCCCAGCGCGGGCTCCTCGCGGACCTGGGCGGCGATGCCCTCCGCCACGCCCGCGAAGAGCTGGAAGGGGCGCTGCGCGGCCTGGTCCTGCGCCTGTCCGTGCAGCACCCACGCGCGCTGGCCCGAGGCCCGGGCGGAGAACTCCTCCAACAGCCGGCTCTTGCCGCCGCCGGACTCGCCCTCCACCACCACGGCGCGCGAGCCGTCCTCGCGCGCGTGCTCGAGCTCGAGCTCCAGCGTCATCAGCTCCTCGCGGCGGCCCACGAAGGACGGCTCGGTGAGGCTCTGGCGGTGGTCGTGCGCGCCGGTGACGAGCGCGGGCTCCGCTTCACCCCGGGACAGCGCGGCCTCCAGCGCGTTCAGGTCCGCGAGCGCGGCGTCCGCGGACTGGTAGCGGTCGCCCGGATCCGTCTGGCTCAGCCGCGCGATGAGCTCCTCCATCGCCAGCGGCACCTCCACGCCCACGGGCCTCAGGCGCGGGTGCGCGGCGAGGTGCAGGCGCAGCACCTCGCCCACCGTCGCGCCCTCCAGGGCGGGGCGGCCGGACAGCGCCTCGAAGAGGACCAGGCCCACGGCGTACAGGTCCGACGGCGCCTCCACCGGCCGGTTGATGAGCCCCGCCTGCTCCGGGGACATGTAGCGCGCGGTGCCCACGGGCAAATCGCGCAGGGACGGGTCCAACCGCTCGCTGCGCGACAGGCCGAAGTCGGTGAGCCACGCGACGGACAGCGGAAAGTCGCGCACCAGGATGTTGGAGGGCTTCACGTCGCGGTGGAGGACGCCCTCGCGGTGCGCCTCCGAGAGCGCCTTCAGCAGGCGCTGCCCCAGGACGATGGCTTCCGGCAGCGACAGGGGGCCGCGCCGCAGGCGCTCCTCCAGCGTCTCGCCCTCCACCCACGGGGTGACCAGGTAGAGCAGCTCGTCGAACGTGCCCAGGTAGCGCACGGGCACCAGCGCGGGGCTGTGCAGCCGCGACAGCACCTCCGCCTCGTGCTCCAGCCGGTGGCGGGCCGTGGGGACGAAGGCGGACAGGGCGGTGACCTTCACGAGCACGCGCTCGTGCGTGAGCAGGTCCAGCCCCTGCCACGTGGAGATGCCCCGGCCCGCCTTCACCCGCTGGCGCAGCTCGTAGCGGTTGCCCAGCCGCTGGCCCGGGTGTGGCTCCTTTGGGGTGTCGCCGGCCTGTTGGAAGCCTTGCGCCATTCAGTGCCCTCGCGAGCCCCCCAACCGCGTCGCCCCGGCGGCGTGGTCGGCCGGATGTCCCTCTTCCACAAGCTGGGTTGCCGCCCGGGTCCCTGCCAGGGGGGAGCGGCCCGCGCAGTGCGCGCGCTGCTCGGGATTTGAACAGTCGGCACGCTCCTGCTTCCCGCCCCCGTCCCCGGGTGCCCCCTGTCCGTTCGTGGAGCAGGCGGCCCGACAGGCGAACACGTGGGTTTCCACGACGCCCCGGCGTGGGAGGTCCGCGCTTCGTCCTTCAGCCGACAGCCACGCGAATGCGAGCGGCCAGCAACGTTGCTGGAGGGAGGAAGGATGCCGCGCCGCGTTCAACAGGCGTGCTTGACTCGCCTGGTGGCCCGGCGGAAAAGCCCGTCGGGTCAGGCGGCCTCCCCCTTCCTCCCCCACAGGCCGCCGAGGGAGCGCGAAATTGAAGCTCGCGACGCTCAAGGACGGAACCCGCGATGGGCGGCTCATCGTCGTCAAGCGGGACAACTCCGCCTACGCGCTGGCCACCAACGTGGCCCTCACGCTGCAGGCGGCCCTGGATGACTGGGCCGTGAAGGAGCCGCAGCTGCGCGCGCTGGCGCAGCAGCTGGAAGCCGGCGCGGTGCAGAGCCGCCCGCTGGACGTGAAGGCGCTGCACGCGCCCCTGCCGCGCGCCTACGAATGGGTGGACGGCAGCGCGTACATCAACCACGTGATGCTGGTGCGCAAGGCGCGCAACGCGGAGCCGCCGGCCACGCTGCGCACGGATCCGCTGGTGTACCAGGGCGGCTCCGGCGACTTCCTGGCGCCCACGCAGGACATCCCGCTGCGCGACGAGGCGTGGGGCCTGGACTTCGAGAGCGAGGTCTGCGTCGTGCTGGGTGACACGCCCATGGGCACGAAGGCCGAGGACGCGGACAAGCACATCAAGCTGGTGATGATCGCCAACGACGTGTCCCTGCGGAACCTCATCCCGGAGGAGCTGGCCAAGGGCTTCGGCTTCTTCCAGAGCAAGCCCGCCACCGCGTTCGGCCCCTTCGCGCTGACGCCGGATGAACTGGGCGCGGCGTGGAAGGACGGCCGCGTGCACCTGCGCATGCGCAGCACGCTCAACGGCCAGCTCGTGGGTGACGCGGACGCGGGCCCGGAGATGCACTTCTCCTTCCGCGACCTCATCCAGCACCTGACGCGCACGCGCGCCTTCACCGCGGGCACCATCCTGGGCAGCGGCACGGTGTCCAACGAGGACCGCTCGCGCGGCATCTCCTGCCTCGCCGAGCGCCGGATGATTGAGACCATCGACGAGGGCAAGCCGAAGACGTCCTTCATGAAGCCCGGCGACACCATCGAGATTGAGATGCTGGATGGCGAGGGGCACAGCCTCTTCGGCCGCATCTCCCAGACGGTGGTGAAGGCGCCATGAAGAACCTCAAGCTGCACAGCTACTGGCGCTCTTCCGCGTCCTGGCGCGCGCGCATCGCGCTGAACTGGAAGGGGCTCCCCTTCGAGTACCTGGCGGTGCACCTGCTCAAGGACGGCGGCCAGCAGAACTCCGCGGACTACCGCGCGGTGAACCCCATGGCCCGCGTGCCCACCCTGGAGTGGACGGACGCGGACGGGCAGGCGCGCAAGCTGTCCGAGTCCATGGCCATCCTGGAGTACCTGGAGGAGCGCGTGCCCTCGCCCGCCCTCCTGCCCACCGACGCGTACCTCCGCGCGAAGGCTCGCATGCTGGCGGAGATGGTGAACGCCGGCATGCAGCCCCTGCAGAACACGTCGGTAACGCTGCGCATCAAGAACGAGCTGAAGGCGGACGAGAAGGCCTGGGCGGCGCACTGGAACGTGCACGGGCTGACGGCGCTGGAGGCGGCGGTGCAGGCGACGGCGGGGCGTTATTGTGTGGGAGACGCAGTGTCGTTCGCGGACGTCCTGCTCGTTCCCCAGCTCTACGGGGCCCGCCGGTTCGGTGTAGACCTGAAGCCCTATCCCACGCTGCTGCGGATTGAAGCGGCGTGCAACGAACTCCCCGCCTTCCAGGCGGCGCAGCCGGACCGGCAGCCCGACGCGCAGCCGGCGTAGTCACGAATCATCTTCTTCATCACCACGAGGAGTCAGCGACATGGCCAAGCAGGAATCGCTGGGCATCAAGGCCCTGGAGAGCATCCACTGGTACGTGCATGACCTGGAGCGCAGCCGCCAGTTCTACACGAAGGGGTTGGACTTCGCGGAGGTGGCGGTGTCCGGGCCGGAGCTGGACGCGCACGGCAAGCAGAAGTCCGCGCTGTTCCAGGCGGGTGAGATTGCCCTCGTCGTGAGCCAGCCCGTGGGCGAGGGCGGCCGCGCGTGGCGCTACCTGCGCAAGCACCCGGACGGCGTGGGCACGCTGAACTTCGAGGTGGAGGACGTGGAGAAGGCGTTCAAGCTGCTGGAGCAGCGCGGCGCCACGTTCATCACGGACATCCAGCGCTTCACGGACGACGCGGGCGGCAAGCTGGCGTTCTTCTCCATCACGACGCCGTTTGGCGACACCACGTTCCGCTTCCTGCAGCGGGACAACTACAAGTCCATCTACCCGGGCTTCCAGGTGCACGCGCAGCCCAAGGGCGGCAAGAACAAGTACGGCTTCGACAAGCTGGACCACGTCACGTCGAACTTCCAGACGATGAAGCCCATGCTCCTGTGGATGGAGCACGTGATGGGCTTCGAGAAGTTCTGGCACATCGAGTTCCACACGGACGACGTGGCGTCGCAGCAGAAGCGCGACCACGGCAGCGGCCTGAAGTCGGAGGTGATGTGGGATCCGAAGAGCGGCGTGAAGTTCGCGAACAACGAGCCCAAGTTCCCGTTCTTCAAGGCCAGCCAGATCAACATCTTCAACGAGGACCACCGCGGTGACGGCGTGCAGCACCTGGCCATCACGGTGAAGGACATCCTGTCCTCGGTGAAGGACATGCGGCAGAACGCGGGCATCCAGTTCATGCCCACGCCGGGCTCGTATTACGACGCGCTGCCGGAGCGCATCCAGAACATGGGCATCAAGAAGATCGACGAGGACATCAACGTCCTGCGCGACCTGGAGGTGCTCATCGACGGTGACAAGGAGCGCAGCTACATGCTCCAGATCTTCATGAAGGACGCGGCGAGCCTCTACAAGCAGGCGGACGCGGGCCCGTTCTTCTACGAAATCATCCAGCGCAAGGGCGACCAGGGCTTCGGCGGCGGCAACTTCCGCGCCCTGTTCGAGAGCATCGAGCGCGCGCAGAAGGCCGAAGGGCGCGTGTAGTCACGAGCGCCGTGTCGCGGGGGAGGGGAGTCACCTCTCCCGCGGCTACGGAGTGCTTCGGTCTGGACCGAAGTAGACGTTGTAGCAGGTGCCGCAGTCCGGGCCGTTGGGTTCGACCTTCTTGTAATGGGCCACGCCGCGGAACTCCCCGAGCGTCCGCCCATCCACGGCCTGGAGCGTCACCCGGTAGATGTCGCCCTGCTTCAGCACCACTGAATCGGTGCCGTAGGAGACTTGGACCTGCGTGCCTCCCGTGGGCAGGGGCTTCGTGGAGAGCTCCAGCAAGGGAAGGCGCCCGGCCTCTTTCGGCATCTCCAGTCTCAGGAATCCCCGTCCCAGGTCTGTTCGGAACCCCTCCAGACGCGACCGGACGCACGTCCCGTTCCGGCACATCGTGAAGGTCCCGGCCCGCAGCTGCGCGAGGGTGGCGTCCACGTTCATCTCCAGCCCCATGCCCGAGCCGCAACCAATCAGCGTGCAGACGCGCTCCTTGCCGTCCTGGGGCGGTCCTGGGTACTCCGGAGGGAATGGAGGTGTCGACGCGCAACCCGCGACGAGCAGTGCAGCGAGGTGAAGGGGCAGGCGCATGTCGCTATCTTCACTCCATGCGAATGCTCATGGGACTGTTTCTGGCGGGCACGCTGGGGTGGGGCTGCCAGGCCGCCGGGGATAAGGCACAGGCGAAGGCGCCCCTGGACTGCAACGCCACCTACGTCGCTTGTGGTTGCGGCTGCTGTGGCGGGGCGGAGCCAGAGGTGAAGTGTCTGTCCTGCGCGAACGGGGATGACCTCCAGGCCCTCATCCAGAAGGACCAGGAGGCGAAGAAGGATCCGCAGTGCGCCGTCATGGGCTGCTCCCCCGGCACGAAGTACGTGTACTGCGACGCGAATCCCCAATGACTCTCATTGAACCCATCATGCTCGTGGGCGCCGTCATTGGAGGTGTGACGGGTGCGGTCTGGGGCTTCGGATCCGGAATCGGCTGGGCGGCGGCGGGTCTGCTCGGGGGCCTCGTGCTGGGCCCCGTCCTCCTCATCCTGTTACTGCTTGTCCTGGCGATGCTGCTGGAGCTGCGGGGAAAGCGCTCCCCGGAGCGCCCCTGACTGCTCTCGTTTTGAGGAGGTGTGGCTGGAGCGGGGCGCGGGCTCATCGCCACCTCGCGCCAACGCCTCCCGGTTCTTGAACATGATGAAGGCGCCCATCACGACGAGGAAGAGGGAGAAGGCCCGCTTGAGGGCCGCCTGCGAGACGTAGTGGGTGGCCCAGGTGCCAATCAGGATGCCCGCCACGGCGATGGCCGTGAAGATGCCCAGGTAGAGCCAGGGCACCTGGACATGGCCGAGGTAGCCGGCGAAGCCCACGAAGGAGTTGAGGGAGATGACGAGCAGGCTCGTGCCCACCGCCTGCTTCATCGGGAGGCCCACCAGGAGCACCAGCGCCGGGACGATGAGGAAGCCGCCGCCCACCCCGACGAGCCCCGTGAGCCCGCCCACGCCGAGCGCGGCCAGGGCCATGACCGGGAAGGACGCCTTGCGGGGCTCGGGCACGGGCGCGGACTCCTTTCTCGCGGCGAGCGCGGCCTCCTTGCGGCCGTTGCGGAACATGAAGAAGGCGGCCACGAGCATCACCGTGGCGAAGAGCAGCAGCTGCAAGGCGCCCGAGACGAAGACGGACAGGCGCGCCCCCGCGTAGGTGCCCACCATGGCCACCGCCCCGAAGACGAGGGCCGCTCGGAGCTGCACGTTGCCCTTGCGCCAGTGGCCCGCCGCGCCGAAGAGGCTGGTGACGCCCACCACGGCCAGCCCCATGGCGATGGACTCCTTGGCCCCGAAGCCCAGGACGTACACGAGGATGGGCACGGTGATGATGGAGCCGCCGCCGCCGAGCAGGCCGAGCGACAGGCCGATGAGGGCCGCGAGCGAGAAGCCGATGATGGGCATGGAGTTCGTTTCCGCTAGCCCTGGGGCGCGCGGGGCTCGCGCACGGCGAGCATCCCGCCCGCCAGGTTGTAGAGGTGTTTGAAGCCACGCTGGGCGAGCGCCTGCGCGGCCTTCGAGGAGCGCCCACCCGAGCGGCAGATGAGCAGCAGCGGTTGTTCCCGCGGCCACGACGCGGACGCCGCCTCCAGCGTGCCCAACGGGACGAGCTCCGCTCCGGGAAGGTGGCTCAAGGGGCCCGTGAACTCGTCCGGCTCACGCACGTCGATGCGCCGCACCTCGGGGCCGAGCGTGTCGAGCTGCGAGGGCGTGAGGTCCTGATAGGGGTGGGGTGTCATGGCTTGCTCCTGTTGGGAAGGGCAGGGGACTTCAGGCCCCCTGCGGTGAAGGCGCCGTGTGCCCACAGGCACGGTTGGCTGGGACGGCGACGTCGATCTTCTTGGGCTTGGGCAGGTGGAGGTTGTTCATCACCTCGATGAACTCCTCCCGGCTCTTGCCCGCGACGCGCGGGTTGTGCCGCTTCTCCTCGCCGATGCTCGTCACCATGTGGCCGTGGTAGTCGTGCGCGGGGTAGACGAGCGTTTCATCCGGCAGGCGGAAGAGGACGCGGGTGAGGCTGTCGTACAGCTGGCTCGCGTTCCCGTTCTGGAAGTCGGTGCGGCCGTTGCCGCGCACGAGCAGCGCGTCCCCGGTGAAGACGCGGTCGCCCAGCAGGTAGCTGACGCTGTCATCCGTATGGCCCGGGGTGGCGAGCACCTGGAAGACGAGCTGCCCGACGCGCACCTCGTCTCCGTGGCCCACCTGGACGTTGGCGCAGGCGGCTCCTCCCTTGCCCCCGACCACCGTGGCCTGCGTGCGCTCGCGCAGCACTCCGGACGCGGTGACGTGGTCCGCGTGCACGTGGGTATCGAAGACGTGGGTGAGGGTGAGGCCCAGCTCGCCCACCAGCCGCAGGTCCCGGTCGACCTGCTCGATGACAGGGTCGATGAGGACGGCCTGCCGCGTGGACTCGTCGCCGAGGAGATAGGTGTAGGTCGAGGACTCTGAGTCGAAAAGCTGGCGGAAAATCATGTCGAAGCCTCCTGTCCTTGAGAGCCAGCGGTCAGGCAAAAGGATTCAGGGCCTTCCCCTGGCGGAATCCTCCACCTTCGAATCTGGCTCTCACGGGACATGATCTCCTCCCTCCTCCCTCCCCTCCTGGGTGGGGCGCTCATCGGCCTGAGTGCCTCCTTGCTCCTATTGGCCAATGGCCGGGTCGCCGGCATCAGCGGCGTGGTGGGCTCGCTGCTGGCCCCCGTGCGCGGGGATGTCGCCTGGCGCGTGCTCTTCCTCGCCGGGCTGCTCTCCGGGGGCCTGCTGCTGGCGTGGCTGCGCCCTGGCTCCTTCCCGGCCCCCACGTCCTTGAGCGCGGGCGGCGCCTGGCTGCTGGTGGGGGCCGGACTGCTGGTGGGGTTCGGCTCGCGGCTGGGCAATGGCTGCACCAGCGGGCACGGCGTCTGCGGCATCAGCCGCGGTTCGGCCCGCTCCATCGCGGCCACGCTCACCTTCATGGCCACCGGTGTCCTCACCGTCTTCCTGGTCCGCCACGTCCTCTAGGGAAAGCCCTCCATGCGTTCAAACATCAGTGCGTTTCTCAGCGGCCTCCTCTTCGCCATCGGCCTGGGCATCAGCGGCATGACGGACCCGGCCAACGTCCTCGGCTTCCTCGACATCGCGGGGCATTGGGATTACCGGCTCGCGTTCGTGATGGGCGGCGCCATCGCCGTGCACGCGGCGCTGCGGCCCCTCATCCTCGGACGTGAGCGGCCCCTGTTCGCCGCGAAGTTCCCCTCGTTCTCCGCCAGCAGGGTGGACCGCGGGCTCCTCGTGGGCGCGGGCCTCTTCGGAGTGGGCTGGGGGCTCGGCGGCTATTGCCCCGGCCCCGCGCTCACCTCGCTCGCCACCGGCGCGACGCAGTTGCTCGTCTTCGTGCCCGCCATGTTCGCCGGCATGGCCCTCGCCCAGGTGCTGCAGGCGCGACGGAGCGCGAGCGCGGGGACTCCGGTCCCGGGCGCATCGCCCACTCCGTAGCCCCTCGGGAACTTTTCGCAGCCGACACCGTGTCCTGAGGAAACGTGAGCAGCCGGTCCTTCATTGAACGTGCCCTGGAGCACCTGCCAGCCCTTCGACGGGTGGGCCGCCGACTGACGGGCAGCACCGCCGAGGCGGATGACCTGGTGCAGGAGACGGTGGCGCGCGCGCTGGAGCGGCACGACGAGCTGCGCGACCCGGAGCGGCTCAAGGGATGGCTGCTCGCCGTCCAGCGCGCTGTCTTCCTCAACTCCCGGCGGGGCCTGCGCCCCCGGCTGGAGGTGCTGGAGGGTGGTCTGGGGAAGGAGGCCGCTCCCGAGCCTTCCGCGGACCTGGAGGCGGAGCTGCACGCCCACACGCTCAGCTCGGGCATGAAGGCGGCGCTGGAGTCGCTGGCCCCCGAGTGGCGGGATGCGCTGTGGCTGCGCGAAGTCGAAGAGCTGAGTTACGAGGAGATCGCCCAGGTCCAGGGCTGTCCGGTGGGCACCGTGCGCTCGCGCCTCGCGCGGGCCCGGGGGGCGATGCTCGACCTCCTGGAGAAGGAGAAGTCACATGGAAGCCTGTAGCCCGGCGTGGCAGGAACGTCTCTCCGCGTGGTTCGATGGGGAGGGCCCGGCGCACGAGCGGCAGGCCGTGGAGCAGCACCTGGCCCGATGCGTGGGCTGTGCCCGGGAGGCGGCCCGCTATGCCTCGCTGCGCGAGGCGCTGAAGGCCCAGGCCGCCACGGAGACGCACGTGCCGCCCGAGCTGAGGGCGCGTGTCTCCCGCCTGGCTCCGCGCTCCCGCCCCGCCTTCCGGCGACGGTGGACGGTGGGCCTGGCCGCGGCGGTCGCGTCCGTGGGCATCCTCTGGACGTCGTGGCCCGGTGGCATGAACGACGCGCTGGCGATGGACCTCGAGCGGCACCACCTCAAGGCCTTCTCGCGCGCCACTCCCTGCGAGTTCGAGTCCTCGGATCCGGCCGCGGTGAAGGCCTGGGTGGCGCGGGAGGTGGGCTATGCGGTGGACGTACCGGTGGTGCCCGGCGCGACGCTGCTGGGGGCCCGCCGCTGCCGGCTGCATGGACAGCTCTCCGCCTCGCTGCTGTACCGGCACGAGGGGGGCACGGCGATGACGCTCTTCCTGCCGCCGCCGGGCTCACCCGCGGCGCGGGAGGCGGCGAGCTTCGCCGGAGAAGGGACGCGCTGCACGCAGGGCCCCATCGGTGAGCGCATCTGCGTGGCGCCGCGCGGGGGCGGGCAGGCCGCGCTCGCCGTCTCCGAGCTGGAGCAGCCGGTGCTCGTCGACGCCCTGGCCCGTCTGGCGCCTTGAGGTCGCGAGGCCGGGAACCTTCGAGCTTCCCGGCCGTGTCCTCGGGGCATGAGTCCCGGCCTCTCCGGCAGCTTCCTCGCGGGCATTCTGACGTTCCACCCCGCTGTACCCCGTTCCCCAGGGCCCAGCGGGCCTCTGGGCCCGGTCGGAGCCGCTCCATGAAGTCCGTTCTCGTCGTCGCTGCCCTGTTCGCCGGTCCGTTCCTCGTCTCCTGTGCGCACCAGCGCTCCGCCGGGGCCGAGGCCCACCAGCGGGTGGAGGCGGGCGCCACGCTGGTGGATGTCCGCACGCCGGAGGAGTTCGCCGCCGGGCACCTTCCCGGGGCGGTGAACATCCCCGTGGATGAGCTGCCCCAGCGGCTCGCCGAGCTCGGCTCGCCGGAGAAGCCCCTCGTCATCTACTGCCGCAGTGGCGCGCGCAGCAGCCGCGCCGAGCTCCTCCTGAAGGAGCGTGGATTCCAGGACGTCTTCAACCTGGGCCCCATGTCGGCCTGGGAGTGATGGGAGGGGTGCGGTCGGGGCGCCGCGGGAACTTCGCGCGGCACACCTCGTGTCCCCTCCGCAGTCCTTCTTCCTCAAGGTGCTTCATGATGATGCTGTCTCTCCTCTCCCTGCTCGGCGCGCTGTTCTCGCTGGGCGGCCTGGGCTCCGGCTGTACCCTGACGCGGCCGGGATCCATCACCCTGTCGGCCGACAGCGTTTCGTCCCAGCGCAAGCAGCTCACCGTCCTCTACGTGGCGGATCTGCACGCGCAGCTGCGCGCCCACCCCGAGCTGTTCTGGCACGAAGGGAAGGAGCGCATCGAAGAGGCCGGCGGCTTCGCCCGCGTGGCCGTCGCCATCCAGCGGATCCGCGCAGAGCGCGGCGGTGACGTGCTGGTGCTCGATGCCGGTGACACGATTCAGGGCTCGGGCGCGGCGGCGCTCACCGAGGGCGGTGCCCTCATCGAGCCGCTCAACGCGCTCGGGCTGGACGCCGCGGTGCCTGGCAACTGGGAGGTGGTGTACGGCCCCCAGGTGCTGCGCCAGCGCGCCCGCGAGCTGAAGCATCCACTCGTCGCCGCCAACCTGCGCGACGCGGCGAGCGGCGAGCGCCTCTTCCCGCCGTACTTCGTGAAGGAGGTGGGCGGGGTGAAGGTGGCCGTCGTCGGCTTCACGGATCCGGATGTCCCGCGCCGCCAGCCTCCCGGCTACAGCCAGGGCCTGCGCTACGACGGCCCGGAGGAACTGCCGGCGCTCGTGCGCGAGGTGCGCGAGCGCGAGGGGGCCCAGGTGGTGCTGTTGATGACGCACGTGGGGCTCGCCAAGGCGGTGGGGCTCGCTGGCAAGGTGCCCGGGGTGGATGTCCACCTGTCGGGGGACACGCACGAGCGCACCTATGTGCCGATTGCGCAGGCCGGGAGCTGGGTGGTGGAGCCCGGTGCCTTCGGCTCCTTCCTCGGGCGGCTGGACGTGTGGGTGGAGGAGGGCCGGGTGGTGGACCGCCGCTGGGAGCTCATCGAGCTGACCGCCTCGCGCTTCCCGGAGGACCCGAAGGTGGCCCGGCTGGTGGACGCCGCCCTCGCTCCGCACGAGGCGAAGCTGTCCGCGCCGGTGGGCCGCACCGACGTCACGCTCGCGCGCTACGCGGTGGTGGAGAATCCGCTCGACAACGTGCTGGCCGACGCCATCCGCGCCGCCGGAGGGACGGAGATTGGCCTCTCCAACGGCTTCCGCTTCGGCACGCCGCTGCTGCCCGGGCCGGTGCGCGAGGCGGACCTGTGGAACCTCTTCCCCATCGTCAACAAGCTGAAGACAGGCAAGGTGAGTGGCCGCCAGCTTCGCGCCTTCTGGGAGCAGGAGCTGGAGAACGTCTTCGCGAAGGATCCGGAGAAGCGCTTCGGTGGGTGGCTGCCGCGTCCCTCGGGGATGACGCTGCGCTTCCGGGCCGACGCGCCCAAGGGCAATCGCCTGCTGGCAATCGAAGTCGGAGACAGGCCGGTGGAGGACGACCGCCTCTACACCGTGACGGCCTGCGAGCGTGAGGGCGATGCCCCCGACATGGTGTGCCGGATTCCCGGCGTCCAGGAGCCGCATGTCCTGGACATCGATGCGCACGAGGCGGTGCGCCGCTTCCTCGCCGGCAAGCCGCGTCTGAACGACGCGCTGCAAGGGCGCGCCGTGGGCGAGGACCTCCCGCCCGTGCTGCGCACCCAGCAGGTGCAGTGAGCCTCTGTTCAACCAGCCCCGAAGCGGAGTCCCTCGAATGAATCGCAACCTGCTGCTCGTCCTCGCCGCGCTCGTCATCGTCCCTCTCGCCGCCATCGCCACGGCGCCGTCCCAGGCCACCGGGAAGAAGCTGCCCGCGCACCAGGGCAAGCTCGTCTTCGTGTCCACCACGGGCCTGGAGGACCTCGGCACGCTCTCCAGCTCCTTCCGGCACGCGAAGACGGCCAGGGAGTCCGGCTACCTGTCGGACGTGGTGTGGCTGAGCTATGGCCGTGCGGTGGTGGCGTTGGATCCGACGGTCAAGGCCGTTCCGGAGGAGGTTCGCAAGGAGGCCCAGGCCGCGAAGGCCGCGGGCGTCCGGCTGGTGGCCTGCGGCCACGCGCTCGCGAAGTTCGACATCGACCCGAAGAAGCTCCAGCCGGAGGCGGAGGTGGTGGACAACGGCGTGGCGGAGCTCTCGCGCCTGGTGGCCGAGGGCTATCAGGTCATCCGCTACTAGGGAGCATCATCCATCCCATGCGGAGTTCCTCGCGCCCATGGACCCGCTCGGCGTGTCCCTTCAGCACCGGCGCCTGGTTCCCGCTATGCATCCTCATGAGGATGGCCAGGACGGCCTCCTGACGACCGAGCGGTCTCCGTCTCGGCCGTGACGGTGACATGTGGAGGAGGCGACCGGGTGATGGCGACGCGAACCGATGATCCGCTGATGGAGGCCGCGCGCGCTGGCGACAGCAAGGCGTTGGAGTCGGTCCTCGCCCGCCACGAGAAACAGGTGTACCGCTTCGGCCTGCGCATGTGCGGCTCGGAGGAGGACGCCAAGGAGGTGCTCCAGGAGACGCTGCTCGCGGCCTTCCGGGGCATCCACGCGTTCCGGGGCGACGCGGAGCTGTCCACGTGGCTGTATCAGCTGGCCCGCACGCACTGCCACCGCCTGCGCCGCAGGCGCGTGGGAACGCCCGAGGAGTTCCAGCCCCTGGACTCTCCCGCGGCCACCCACGTCGCCGCGGAGGAGGCCACCCCGGACGTGGTCTCCCTGGCGCGGCAGATGGGAGAGGTGTTGCAGGCGGCCATCCTCGCGCTGCCGGAGGCCCACCGGGAGGTGCTCATCCTCCGGGACGTGGAGGACCTCTCCGCGGAGGAGGCGGCGAAGGTGGTGGGTATCGAGGTGCGGGCGCTCAAGAGCCGGCTGCACCGCGCGCGGCTCCAGGTGCGCGAACACCTCTCCACGCTGATGGGGGAGGGCGCCCAGGGGCAGGCCCCGGCGTGCCCGGAGCTGGCGCAGGAGCTCTCCGAGTTCGTCGCGCAGGAGGTGGACCAGGCCACCTGCGTGCGTCTCGAGGACCATCTGTCGCGCTGCCCGCGCTGTACCGACACGTGCGACTCGCTCAAGCGCACGGTGTCCCTGTGCCGGCGCATTCCAGGAGATGAGGTGCCCGCGCCCGTGCGCGCGGCGGTGCGCCAGGCGCTGTCCCAGGCTACGAGGCCGTGAAGGGCAGCGCGGCCACCGTGACGGTGCCCGCGCCTTCGCCCAGCGTCAGCTCCGTGCCCGGCTCCAGCGAGTCGCGGTGCACGTAGCCCAGCGCCACCCGCTGGCCCTTCACCGGGGACGTCACCACGCTCGTGACCCAGCCCACCTTCTTCTCCCCGCGGCGCAGCTCCGTGCCGGGCGCCACGTCCTTCTCACCCAACAGCAGCCCCGCCAGCTTGCGGTTCATCTGCCCGCGGAAGGTGGCCCGGGCGATGACCTCCTGCCCGATGTAGCACCCCTTGTTGTAGGAGATGGCGTTGGTGAGGTTCGCCTCCAGGGGGATGGTCGTGTCCACCATGTCCTGCCCGTAGCGCGGCACCCCCGCCTCCACCCGCACCAGCTCCAGCGCGTCGAACCCCAGCGGCTTCAGCCCGTGCGCCCCGCCCGCCTGGACCAGCGCCGCCCACACCGCCTCCAGGCCCGCGCGCGGCACCAGCACGTCCACGCCGGACAGCCCACCCGGCAGCGCCGTCCCCAGCAACCACACCTCCTGCCCGGCGAGGGTGGCCTTGCGGCTGGACAGGGGCGCCGGAAGCTCCGAAAGGCCGCCCGGGACGGCGGCCAGCACCTGGGCCGTCCGGGGGCCGAGCAGCTTGAGCCAGCCCTGGTCCGGGGTGCCGTCGTGCAGCTCCGCGTCCTCGGAGATGAGGTATTTGTCCAGGAACTCCCGCACCTTGGCGCCCAGGCCGGGCTCCAGGTCCAGCAGGAGGTCGTCCTCCCGCTTGAGGATGCGCGCATCTCCCACCATGGCGCCCTTCACCGTGAGGAAGGCGGCATAGGCGGCCGAGCCCACCGGGAGGTTCTTCACCTCCTGGGTGACCATGCCGTGGAGGAAGGAGGCGCGATCCTCCCCCGTTATCCGGAGGATTTCGCGGTAGGACGCATCGTGCAGTGCCACTGCGTCACGGGCCGCGCCATACTCCGCGCCCACGTCTCCATACCCGGCCACGACCTCGCGGCCGCCCACCGAAATGAAGCGGGCACCTACCTGCTCGTGAACAAAATGCAGCGTCAGCGGTTCCATGCCCGTCGCTATATAGAGGCGCAGGAGCGGATGCCACGATGGATGTGAAGCAGCTTTCGGCCTTCCAGGGCTTCTCTTTAGAGAAGCTCCAGAAGCACACCGTCTTCCAGTCGGGTCGCTTCTTCCTCGACGTCTACTGCCTGGCCCCGGGCCAGGCGCAGAAGCCCCACCGGCATGCCACGTCCGACAAGGTGTACCTCGTGCTGGAGGGGAGCTGCCGCTTCCGCATCGGCGACGAGGAAGCGGCGCATGGCCCCGGTTCCACCCTTTTCGCCCCCGCGGGCACCGAACACGGCGTCGTCAATGACGGCCCGGACAATGCCCGCCTCCTCGTCCTGATGACCCCGCCTCCGGAGCACGCATGAGCAAGAAGGCCCCGACCCCGGCCGCACCCGTTCCCACCCGTGGCGCACTCGCGCTGCTGGTGCTGGGCCTCCTCACCAGTGCGCTCGCCGTCTATCAATGGATGGAGCTGCTCACGCTGCGCGCCGGTGGCGCCACCAGCTGCGGCATCAACGAGCACGTCAACTGCGAGACCGTCTGGAACTCGGACTTCGCCAGCCGCGTGCACGACACCCTGGGCATCCCCATCGCGGGCCTGGGGCTCGTGTGGGGCCTCTCCGCCGTGGGCCTCGCCGCGCTGTACCTCGCGTGGGCGAAGGCGGGCCGCTCGGTGCGTCCGGCGGCCAGTGGCCTGCGCCTGCTGGCGCTCGCGGGTGTTGTCTCCGTCGCCGTCTTCGCCAGCGTCAGCGCGAGCGTGGGCGTGGTGTGCCCCACGTGTCTGGGCACCTACGTGCTGGTGCTCGCGTTCGCGGGCGTGGCGTGGCGCGGCCTGCCCGGACCCCTGCTGCCCCAGGCGGGCGAGTGGGGCGGCACGCTCCAGTGGACCGTGGGCATCTCCGCCGTCGCCTTCGTGGCCATGCTGATGCCCGGCCGGGCCACGCCGCACGCGCCGAAGGCCGGCGCCTTCCTGCCGCCGGTGGCCTCCACGCAGGCGCAGAACACGTCCGGCTCCAATTCGGCCATGCCGCCGCCCCCGCCCGCGCCGCCGACCACGCTGCCTGAGTTCATCGCCAGCCTGCCGCAGGACCAGAAGCAGTTCCTGTCGGACTCGCTGGCCATGTACCGGTCGGGCACGCCGAAGCTCGCGGCCTATCCGCCGCGCGCCCTCTACGGTCCGGCGGACGCGCCCGTGAAGGTGCTGGAGTGGACGGACAGCAAGTGCCCCCACTGCAAGTCGTTGGTGGAGGAGCTGGCCCTCATCAAGCAGCACGCCCCCAAGGGCATGCTGTCCGTGGAGGCGCGGCAGTTCCCGCTGGATGGCCAGTGCAATCCCGCCATCCCCAACCGCGGGCCGGACGCGCTCAGCGTGCGCTGCGCCGCGGCCCGGGCCACGGTGTGCCTGGAGGGCGCGAAGGACTTCTGGACGCTGCGCGAGAAGCTCTTCGCGGCGCAGGCCTTCCTGGACACCGACAAGGTGATGGAGATCGCCAGCTCCGGCTCCGTGGCGCGCCCGCAGCTGGAGGGGTGCATGACGGCGCCGGAGACCATCGGGAAGCTGCGCCAGGACGTTGAATACGCCATGCGCTTCAACATCCAGGGCACGCCGCTGGTGCTGGTGAACGGCCGCGAGGTGCCGCCGTCCGCGCCGCTCATCTACGCGCTGGTGCTGGCGAGCGGTAACCCCGACGCCCCTGGCTTCAGCGCCCTGCCGCCGCCGCGCGCGCGGGGCACCGGCGCCCCCGGCCACGAGGGCCACGCCCACCCGTAACGGGACAGGAGCGCGGAGGACGCCATGGGCAAGCGCGACAAGAAGGACGAGGCCCCGCCGCCGGGGCCCTTCAACAACCCCTTCGCCGCCCTGTCCGCGCAGCGGGAAGCGCTGCCCGTGGGGCCGCCTCCGCCCGCGCCTCGCGAGAAGCCGGAGCCGAAGGGGCCCGCGCGCGCCGTGGTGCGCATGGAGCGCAAGGGCCGGGGCGGTAAAGAGGTGACGGTGGTGGAGCAACTGGGGCTGCCCGCCGCCCAGCTGGACACCTGGCTCAAGGCACTCAAGAACGGCCTGGGCTGCGGTGGCGTGGTGGAGGAGGACGCGCTGGTGTTGCAGGGCGACCAGCGCGAACGGCTTCCCGCGCTCCTGGAAGCGCGAGGCGTCCGCAGGGTCACTGTCGGCTGAAAACAGGAAGGGGGCCGGAGGAGAACCTCCCGCCCCCTTTGGCTTTTGAAGCGGTGATGCGCCGCGCGTCGAGGACTACAGCGCGGCGATGATGGCGTCGGTGAACTCGCGCGTGGTGGCGCTGCCGCCCAGGTCGCCGGTGCGCACCTTCGACTCGCTGCCGTAGACCTTCTGGATGGCGTTGGCCATGCGCTGGGACGCCTCACGCAGGTCCAGCCACTCCAGCATCATCACCGCGGACATCATCAGCGCGGTGGGGTTCGCGATGCCCTTGCCCGCGATGTCCGGGGCGGTGCCGTGCACGGCCTCGAAGACGGCGGTGCGCTCGCCGATGTTGGCGCCCGGCACCATGCCCAGGCCGCCCACCAGGCCCGCGCACAGGTCGCTGACGATGTCGCCGTACAGGTTCTCCAGCACCATCACGTCGAAGCGGGTCGGGTCCTTCACCAGCTGCATGCAGAGGTTGTCGACGATGACCTCGTCGTAGGCGACCTCCGGGAACTCGCGGCTGACCTTGCGGCAGCAGTCCAGGAAGAGGCCGTCCGACAGCTTCATGATGTTCGCCTTGTGGATGGCGGACACCTTCTTGCGGCCGTTCTTCTTGGCGTACTCGAAGGCGAAGCGGGCGATGCGCGTGGACGCCTTCTCCGTGATGACCTTGATGGCCTCCACGACGCCCGGCACCACGATGTGCTCCAGGCCCGCGTAGAGGTCCTCGGTGTTCTCACGCACGACGACCAGGTCGACGTTCTCGTAGCGCGTCTTGACGTTGGGGACGCTCTTCACCGGGCGCAGGGACGAGTACAGGTCCAGCCGCTTGCGCAGGCCCACGTTCGCGGAGGGCAGGCCGCCGCCCACGACGGTGCCGGTGGGGCCCTTGAGCGCCACGCCGCTGCGGAGCACGGCCTCCACCGTCTCGTGGGGCAGGTTGGTGCCGAACTTGGCCACCACCTCCGTGCCCGCGTCCTTGAACTCGAACTCCAGGGGGACCTTGAGGGCTTCCAGGACGCGGATGGTGGCCGCCGAAACCTCGGGACCAATGCCGTCGCCGTTGATGACCGTCACAGTGCGCGTGTTCGCCATGGGCCCGGTTCACACCACAAATCCGGGAGGGCCGGAAGGGCGAAAGCAGCCGGGATTCACCCCTGGGCATGGACCCCATCAGCCCGGGTGGTCCGTCCGGCCGCCCGGCGGGGGGCCGAGGGGGATCCGCCCGGCGCGTGACGACGGGGGCCGGCGCAGGCGCAGGGCGCGTCCAACGCATGTGTCGAACGTGTATCGCGCTCCAGGTCCCAGGCGTCTGTCGTTGCCTTCCGGGCAACGGCGGTTCTTGCCGTTTGTGGTCTGTGTGTCCTCACGGCGGTGGGCGCTCCCTCGATGTTCCCTCTGACGCGCGGGTTGGAGGGGCCCGGCACGCATCGTGCTCAAGGGCAGCGGCGTCCGGGCCCTGCCGGCCCGTGCGTTCCCCGAGATGAGGCTTTCATGAGTTCGCGCAGAACCCCCGTCCGGCTGCCGCGCCCCGTGCGCTGGGCCTTGCTGTCCACCGTGTCGCTGGCGGCGCCCCAGGCGCTGGCGGCCCCCTGCCTCCAGCCCACGCTGACCGAGTGCTCCAACGTGGACTACCGCGCGTCCGCGTGCGGCCAGGAGAACGACTCGTATTGCCAGGGCCTGATGGAGTCCGAGTGGAAGGCCCGCTACACGTCCGCGCCCAAGCGCACCGCGCTGCTGCCCGACACCCTGGGCGGCGGCGTGGAGTCGGTGGCCGTGCAGCCCAACGCCGTCCTCGACACGTTCTTCTCCGGTTCGGATGAGTCCATCGTGGGCCAGGTGCAGCGCGGCCAGGTGCTGGCGCGCAAGGGCTACAAGAACCTCACCAAGGTGGAGCAGGCGTACGACAAGCAGCGCCAGGCGTGGGACGCCAACGGCGTGCTGGAGCGTTCGTGCCAGGAGTACGTGCACGAGAAGCACTACGACTTCAGCCGCTTCGAGCAGAACGCGGGCCGCTTCGGCGACGACTTCCGCGCGCTGTTCACCGCGGCCTACGGCGCCGGGGGCATCGCGGAGCGCACGCTGTTCAGCAAGGACGGGGTGAAGCAGGCGCCCCTCTGGGACGGCAAGACGCGCGTGGAGAAGAACGCGTACTTCCGCTTCGTGCCGGGGCCGTACCCCAAGGGCACCAAGGGCTACGTCTTCACCTCCGAGGCGGCGCTGAAGGCGAACAACGCCGAGGCCCGCCAGGCGGTGCTGCCCTCGGACGCGTGGCACCAGGCCCTGAGCAAGTCGCTGAGCAAGGTCGCCGACGACGTGCTCAACGATTCGCAGCAGCGCCAGGAGGCCTTCGCGGCCCTGCTGGAGCGGCGCAACGCCGCCTATGCCAGCTGGCAGCGCGAGTCGGAGATGCTGCGCAGCCGCGACTTCAGCACGGTGGAGCTGGATGAGAAGACCGCCGAGCAACTGTACGGCCTGGACAAGGCCCTGGAGGCGTCGCTGGAGAAGGCGGACGCCGAGGGCTGCCTCGTTACCGACAAGACCACGGCGTGTGATTGGAGCCCCCGCCGCTACAAGGCGATGGTGGACGCGGTCATGGTGCCCCGCCGCGAGGCGGACCTGCGCCAGTGCCTCACCGTCACCGGCAATGACTTCGGCGTGGAGAGCTTCATCCGCAACGCGGACCGGCTGAAGATCAAGGGCCTGGACCAGAAGGACTACACGCTCAACCCGACGCTGGTGAGCGCGTACTCCCGGATCCTGGCGGAGTACCTGGCGCAGCAGGCGGCGAATCAGCAGCCGCCCACGAACCCGGTCACCATGACCAAGCGCCAGGGGCAGGACTTCTCCGCGGGAGGCTACGCGGGCGACAACAACTTCGGCGGTGGCTATTCGCTGCGCGCCGGCTGGGAGATCAGCACGCCCGGCTCCGCGTTCAACGGCAACTGGTGCGACACCAACGCCAGCATCTTCAGCGAGCTGGGGCTCTACGCGAACGTGTTCAGCCCGACGCGCACGGAGGTCGCCTACCTGACGGGCCGCGCGTCCACGCAGCCCTCCGCCATCCGGGCGGAGCTGAGCGCGCGCGTGCTGGGCAACCCCGTCTTCACGTTCGACCAGTCCTACCCGGCGCGCTTCACCTTCGTGGAGCGCAAGCCCTTCGTGGACAAGGACGCGGCCAAGGCGAGCGCCACCTTCATGGTGTGGTTCATCCCCGTGACGGTGAGCGGCGGCCTGTCCGTGGAGGTGGGCATCGTCGCCTCGCTGGGCGGCGCCATGGGCCGTGACTGCACGCGCAACCTCATCACGCTGGACCTGCTGGGCAACATCGGGCCCTACGCGTCCGCCAACGGCTTCGTGTCGCTGGCCATCGGCATCCCGGGCCTCCAGATTGGTGTCCGCGGCACGCTGACCATCGTGCGCTTCGAGCTGCCGCTCCAGGGCCGCATCGGCGTGGCGCTGAGCTCGCCCACGCACCCGACCAACCCCAACACGCTGTTCCTGGGGCTGGGCACCAGCCTGAACTTCACGCTGCGCTCGCTGGACGGCCGGCTCTCCCTGTTCGCGGAGCTGGGCTTCCTGAAGGCGGAGTTCCCCATCGTGTCGTGGCCGGGCTTCGGCACCAGCGCGCAGCTCTTCAACGACCAGCATTACCTGCCGCTCGCGCAGCTCTACTAGCCGCGCTCGCATGACCCCGGGGCCGCCTTCAACGGCCCCGGGGAGTGGTTCCCTACCTTCTTCGACTTTTCCTTGCGGGAGTGTTTCATGCGTCGCTCGACCCTCGTTCGTGGCGTGGCCGGCCTGGGTGCCCTGGTGTGCCTGGGAGCGTTGCCCTTCTGGCTGTCCGAGTCGTCTCCGTCCGCCGCGACGGTGGAGGCCTCCGAGTCCGTCCACCGGCTGCCGCTGTTCCGCTGGCGCGTGGGCGAGGCGCACACCTTCCACCTCGTCTGGGATGACCTGACGCGCGTGGCGCTGCCCATGCCGGCGCAGGACGCGAAGGCCCAGGAGCTGGAGGGCGTGCTGCACCTGGATGGCGAGCTGATGCTCCAGGCGCTGGAGACGCGCGCGACGGGCACCCGGCTGCGCCTGACGCTGCGCCGGCTGGCGCGGCACGAAGCCACCCTCTCCGGACAGGCGCTGCTGCCCGACGCGGCGGCGCTTCAGGCCCACCTGCCGGACACCGCCAGCGCGTGGCTGGAGTTGGATGCGCGCGGCGCGCTCCAGGCGGTGCGCTTCTCCGAGGCGGAGCCCCCGCTGTTCCGCCAGTTCGCGCAGACGCTGGCGGCGGAGCTGTTCCCCTCCGAGCTGCGCGACGCGGCAGCCTGGACCACCACGGAGTCCACGCAGACGGGCGACGTGGAGTCGGCGTTCGCCTTCGAGCCCGGAGACACCTCGCGGCTGACGCGCCGCAGGACGCGCTACCAGAGCCTGCGCGCGGCGGGCGCGGCGACGGTGGCGAAGCAGGAGCTGGGCTCGCTCACGACCTTCGACCGGGACGCGGAAGGGCGCCTCGTCGCCATCACCCAGGACGAGGTGCTGGACGCGCTGGGCACGGACGGGCGCGTGCTCCTGTCCAAGCGGCTGCGCCTGAGGCTGACCTACCAGTCGCGGGAGATGCAGCCCCTGCCGCCGTCGGGCGAGCAGAAGCTGGTGATTCGCACGCCGTCGCAGATTGCCTTCGAGATGGATCCGGAGACGGCGGCGCTGCGCGGCCAGGCGGACGGGATGACGGTGGACGAACTGCTGGAGACGCTGGAGGACGCCAGCGGTCCGGAGGCCATCGCGGGGCTGGACGTGTTCGCGCGGCGGGCCATCGCGGCGCTGACGCTGGAGCCGAAGCGCTGCCAGGAACTGGCGCGGCTGTTCCTGAAGCCGGGCACGAAGCCCGGCATGCGCGAATTGATGCTGGACCTGCTGGTGGGCGCGGGCCACCCGCAGGCGCAGGCCACGCTGCGCACGCTGCTTTTGTCGACGGAGGCCCGGGAGCACGCGGGCGCGTACGTGATGATGGTGCAGCGCGCGGGGTTCCTGACGAAGCCGGAGCCGGAGACGGGTGTGATGATCAACGGCCTGCTGGAGCGCGCCCGGATGGAGCACGACGTCCCTGTGGAGCGGGCCACGTCGTACGCGTTGGGGGTCTGGTCGTCGCACCTGAACCCGGACTCCGTGGAGGCGCGCGCCGCGGTGCGGACGCTGGAGACCGCCGTGGCCCAGGCCTCTGGGGACGAGGCCCGGTCGCACGCGCTGCGAGCGATGGGCGGCACGCGGGCGGAGCGGCTGATGGACGTGGTGCCGCCGCACCTGCGCGCGGAGTCCCCGGACGTGCGGGCCGCGGCGGCGGACGCGCTGCGCGCCGCCCCGCAGGAGCTGGCCACGCGGCTGCTCCTGGACGCGCTGGGGACGGAGAAGGACCGGGGCGTGCAGCGGGCACTGCTGGACGCGCTGAACACGCGGCCGCTGGATGCCAGCGCGCTGGAGCAGCTGCGGGCCTGGGTGGTGGCCGGGGGGCTGGCGCCAGGCGAGGAGCCCGCGCTGCTGGCGGTCGCGGCCCAGCACCTGGAAGGGGGCACGCCCGTGTTCCAGATGCTCCAGGCGATCGCGGTGCGGCCGGACCTCCAGGCCCCCACGCGCGCGCGGGTGATGGCGCTGATGGCGCAGGTGGGCGCGCAGCTTGGCGGCTAACGTCAGCGGTCGAACGGGGCCGGCGGGCGCGGCGTGCTGGCGCGCACGCCCGGGGGACGCGGGCGCTTGCGGCGCTGGATGGCGTAGGGCCGGTAGAAGGCCTCCCACAGCGCCGCCCTGCGTCCGCGCGGCCGGGTGCGCAGTTCGCCCAGCGGTGCCCGGATGAAGAAGGACGCGCTGAAGAGGTACGCCGCCGCCACGGTGAGGAACAGCAGCGCGGCCATCACCACCGGGCCTGGAATCCAGGCCACGTGCGCCCGGTCCACGAAGTCCCCGAAGTCACGCGGCGGACGCGGGTGGCTGTAGACCTTGAAGAACCAGGTCACCAACAGGACGATGAGGATGGGCCCGTACGCGCGGTTGAGCCGCGTCGCGATGGCGGACACCAGCGATAGCTGGATCTGCGGCCGGGACATCTCCACCGCCAGCTCCCGCAGCGCGTCTGGATCCACCGGCTCGCGCCGCAGCATTGGCGCCCACCAGCCGTCCTCCAGCAGGCGCACGCGGCGGTTCCACAGGTCGTAGTAGCGGTAGCGCCGCGCCTCGATGAGCAGGAAGGACACCACCATCCAGATGCCCACCAGGAACGTGACGTGCGAACTCTCCGGCGACGCGAAGCCGAAGGAGATGACCGCCGCCGTCGTGGTGAGCGCCCAGTTCGTCGTCGTGTCCAGCCGCGTACGCCACGTGTCCGAGCGGCTGAGCTCGCCACGAAAGAGCTGCGCCATGGCCTGCTGAGAGACCTCTGGCTGCTCCAGGTCGTTCTTCCTGCGCTCCTTGATGCTCATCCGTACCTGGGAAGGTGGGGACGACCGCTCGCCATGGCCAGGGCGGACGGGCAGGCGGGCGCTCGGGGCCCGTGATGGCTTCCTTCATGTGAAACGCCTGACATTGCCGCACCGCGAGGAGAGGGGGGGCGGGTGGCTGGGCGCCTGGGGCGTGCGCATCGTGCGCCCTTGAGCGTGCCTTCTTCCCATGATGCCATCACCGCGCTGTCAGGCCTGCTCTCGGACGAGGGCGAGCGCATCACGCGCCTGTGGTCCAAGCGCCTGCGCGCGGAGACGTACGAGGTGGAGGTCCCCGGCCGGGACCTGCGCGCGCCGCTGCGCCATCTGCTGGATGAGCTTGCCCGGCTGCTCGAGGACCGGGGCGAGGACGCCGTGCGGCTGTGGCCGGAGGTGGTGCGTTCGCACGGGGCCTTCCGGTACGACCAGAACTTCGAGCCCGAAGACCTGACCCGCGAGTTCAAGTCGCTCCAGGAGGTGCTGCTCTACGTCTATTCACGCCGCAACGGAGGCGTCATCCACGCGGACGTGGCGGAGCTGGTGTCGGAGCTGGTGTGGGAGGCGGACGCGTCCGCGCAGGCCTCCTACGCGCGCGTGCTCAAGACGGAGGAGGTGCGCTTCCGCGAGGCGGCGGTGATGGAGTCGGTGCTCAACCACGTGGAGGTGGGCATCCTGCTGGCGGAGACGGACGGCATGGTGTCCTTCGCCTCGCCGCCGGTGAGCCGCCTGATGGGGGTGCCCATGCGCGCGGTGGTGGGCGCGCGCGCCACCGGCTCGCTGGGGCCCGTGCTCACCCAGGTCAACGCGCGGCACACCACGGGCGAGCCCTTCAAGGTGCAGGACATGCCCTTCCTGCGCGCGCTGCGCGAGAAGGCGCCGGTGCGCGGCGTGATGATGCAGGTGGAGCGCCCTGGCGGCGGGGACGCCACGCTGGAGATGAGCGCCACGCCGGTGTGGGAGGAGGACCAGGTCCTCGCGGGGGTCATCCAGACCTTCAGCGACCGCACCGAGGCCGCGGTGAAGACCAAGGCCCTGGAGAACGCGCACGACGAGGTGCGCCGGCTCCAGGGACAACTGCTGCGGCGCACCCGGCAGCAGGCGCTGGGGCAGCTGGCGAGCGGCGCCGCGCACGCGCTCAACAACTTCCTCAACGTGCTGCGGCTGCGCATCACGCTGCTGCAACGCGAATACAAGCCCGAGCACGTCGACGCGCTGGACAAGACGGTGCGCAACATTGGCGAGCTGGTGGCGCGGCTGCAGGAGTTCAGCGTTCAGCGCACCGAGGAGCGCCTGGGCGACGTGCCGGTGGACCAGACGGTGCGCGAGGCGTTGGAGCTGGCCCGGGGAGAGTTGGAGCAGCGCCAGCACCCGGTGCACACGGAGCTGGACCTGGGCTTCCCGTGGGGCGTGAAGGCGGACGCGGGCTTCTTCCGCGAGCTCATCGTCAACCTGATGTTGTCCGCGCGGGACCGGATGGAGGGCGGCGGCACGCTGGTGATCCGCTCCCGCCCCGCCCGGGAGGACTGGCTGGACTTGCGCATCGAGGATGGGGGGCGGCCCTACGCGCAGGATGAACTGGCGGGCCTGTTCGACCCGCTGCGCCGGGACCCGGGGGCGCCGCAGTTCTCGCTGTTCCTGGCGGTGGCGCGCACGCAGGTGCAGCGCTGGGGCGGAGAGCTGACGGTGGAGAACCGGCGCGACGGCTCGGGCGCCAGCTTCATCGTGCGGCTGCCGCGCTTCCGCGAAGCGCCGACAGGTGCTCCCGAGCCCACCGCGCAGCCGCCAGCGCCGCCGGCGGGACGCATGCCGCGCATGCCCGGGCGCGCGCGCCGCGTGTTGGTGGTGGACGATGATTTGGACAACGCGCGGATGATGGCGGAGGTGCTGGGCGAGGAGGGCTACGAAGTGCAGGTGGCGCACAGCCCGGACGTGGCCCTGCGCATCTGGGAGAAGCACCCCTACGACGCCGCGCTGCTGGACGCGGTGATGCCGGAGATGACGGGCTGGGAGCTGGCGCGAGAGCTGCGGCAGCGTACGCCCCAGGCGCTGCTGGCCATCGTCACCGGCATGGACGTGCGCGGCCAGAACCGCGCGAGCCTGGCGCAGGTGGATGCCGTGTTCCGCAAGCCCATCGACGTGGGCGCCCTGGACGACTTCCTCTCCCAGCACCGGGGCGAGGAGGAACCCGCCGAGCACGATGCAACGCATTGACGGGCCTGAGCTCCGGAGGGAGTAGAGTCCGCGCGTGATTTCCCCGGCGGAACTGGAGCGCCTGCGCCGCAAGGTGGAGGCGGGTGAAGTGCTCAGCGGCGCGGAGCTGGAGGCGCTGCGTGACGAGGCCGCGCGCACGCCCGGACCCACGCTGCGCCTCACCGTGGCGCATGCGCTGGTCAACGCGGACGCGGAGCGCGAAGCCCTGCCGTTGATGCAGGCCCTGCGGCGTGACTTCCCCAAGGACCTCCAGGTGCGCCTGGGGCTCGCGCGAGCGCTGCTGGGATTGGAGCGGCACCGGGAGGCGGAAGCGGAGCTGCGGGAAGCGCTGGTCCTGAGCCCCGGCGACCCGGAGGCCCTCAAGGTGCTGGCCGTGCTCGCGCTGCGGCAGGGCGAGGGTGCCCGCGCCCGCGCCTACGTGGCGGAGGCCGTGGAGCGAGACCCCTTCGACGCGGAGGCGAAGCTGCTGCGCGCGGAGCTGGAGGCCGCGGACCTTCCTCCGCCGCCCGCGCCCGAGGAGCAGGTGTTGCGTCCGGAGTTCACCGCCGCGCTCACCGCTGCCCTGGGCCGCGCGGGCGTGGCCTTCCGCCGTCAGGGGCGCGACCTGCTGGTGAAGCTGGCCTCGGGTGGCGTGGGCCGCGTGGACGTGGGCTCGCTGTATGCCGCGTATCAGGAGGCACCGGGCACGCAGGGGCTCACCGCGCACGTGGAGGCGCTGGCGTCGAGGCTGGGCGGCTTGTCCTCGGGCGTGGGGCCCACGGGTGTGTCGTTGGATGCGCTGCGTCCGGTGCTGCGGCCCTCGGGCTTCGTGGCGGGGAGCCAGGGCGCGCTGTTCCGTCCGGGGCCCGAGGGGCTGGAGGTCTTCTACGTGCTGGAGGACGCGGAGTTCGTGCGCTACCTGCCGGCCTCCGCGCTGAAGGACGCAGGACTCACGCTCGAAGCGGTGGACGCGGCGGCATGGCACAACCTGGAGCTGCGGCCCGTGGACGTGCGGCCCGTCGTCATCGACCAGGGCGAGGTGCGGCTGGCGGAGGCGTTCTCCGGCATCTGGGCGGTGGCGGGCGGCGACGGGCACGACGGTGCACGGCTGCTCACGAAGGCACAGCGCCGCAGGCTGGAGGCCGCCACGGGCGGAGGCCCGCTGCGCGTGAGCCTGGGCCGGCGTGAGGTGGCGCTCCTGTGCCGCGACTCGGACGGTGAATCGGTGCGGAGGCTCGCCGCGCTGGGGCACGCGCCGGACGGTGTGCCCGGGTCATTTGTCCTGGAGGGCGATGGGCTATTGCCCGTATGAATGGCTGGCCCCTTGAGGGTCTAGGATTGTTTGGATGCTAGTGGGTGGTTTGGTGACAAGGGGATTAGGCTGCCTTTGAATAAGAAATCGCTCTGTCTACCAGCTCGTGCTCGCCTTTGACCCGGCCATAAAAGGCGTTGCGCATGTCGGTGATGGCGTTTCGGTACGAGCATATTACGGTCGCTCGATCAAGCCAGTCGGAGGAGTCTCTGTAAAGGCCCTCCAATCGCTCGAAGTCCCTGAGTGATGCGAAGAGGCCAATGTACGCGATTGCGTATGGGCGAACAATGAATCGTTCCGGTGACCAAGTGGAGAGAGAGCGGCAGTGTTCTATTACTGATTCGATTCTGATTTTGTTGTCGTAGAGCCATCTCAGGCAGGTGTAGATTTGGTATATGAAGAGTGTGTTTTTGCTTTGGATTATTTCAGCTACTGCTTTCGTGATATCGGCTTCTCGCCCGCTTGTCTGTTGGAGGTAGTGAAGGCATGTGGCAGTTTCTTCTGGGCGTTCGGTTAATAGCCGTAGGCTGTAGTCAACCGCGTCGGGCGCCTTGGCTTTGCCAAGACGGTTCAAGAGATAGTGAAAGAGTGTCTTGTCGAATCCGCCGAGATTTCCCTGCTCAAACTGTCTCCAGGTTCGTTGGAGTACTTCAAGCGGCGGGAAAGAGAGGTTTTCCAGTGCCCGTCTGGACTCCTCTAGTCCAACGTAGCCAACCTCCTCCAGTGAATCGAGTTCTTTGGCGATTTCATTGCTCACGTTCTTGATTGTCGGAGCGACTCCATCAAAGAGGGCGGCTGCCTCGTCTCTCGAGATGATCTTGCTCTTGGATGTTTGAAGATTGAGCCCGCGCTCTCGGAGAAGTACAGTTACTCTATGAAGTGCGCGTCGCGCTTCTTGTTCTGTTTTGGCGAAAACCCGAATGTCGTCGACATAACGGAGGTGTGTGAACCCTTCGTCTTGTAGATTGTGATCAATCGAATCTAAGTATAGCTCTCCCAGTAGGTGGCTTGGGTTGTATCCCTGGGGGATGCCGCGGCGCCTCGGTCCTGCCCACTTGTTTAGGCAGCTTGAAATTTGGTCTGCGATTTTCGAGGAAACATTTAGATTCTTTAGGTCTGAGATGAGTTTTGAGAGGTCGATGTTTTCGTAGTAGCCTGCGATGTCTGTGATGAAGACGAAGTTCGCGCCATTGCGTATTGTCTGGATGGACTTCTCTCGGAAGTGCGTCCATCCATCGTAGGCGTCTCGAAACCAACTGCCTCCGTCTGAGATCCAGTGGGACTGGCGGACTGTCCCTTCTGACCAAGCGATGGCTGATCTTATTGCTGGTTTGAACTTGATTAGAAGATAGCTTAGGGCGACTTGATCCTCTAGTGAGAGATGCGCTGCCGGGCGGATGTGGTATCCGGGCTTTGGAACGTCGACGGGTCGAGCTTGTGCGGCGGTGTATTTGTTTTCGGCAAGCAGTGTCGCGATGCGCTCAAGCCACGATAGCTCTCTCTTGAGGATGTCGATTTCGAAGGGGTGTTTATAGAATAGGTTTCCGCGCTGATCTTCCGTTACGAGTTCTAGTGCGCGAATGATGTCTGTGTCGGATGGTTTTGGGTTGGTGCTCATGTGGTGGGTGTGAGAATTGGAAAAAGGGGCGGGTGCTTGAGTGGTTGAAATGGTGGTCGATGGGGTTTGTATAGATGGATATTTCTATTGTGGGCCTATTATTGCGGGGAGATGTGATTTCCGGCAGTTGGGTCCTGGGTTACCCAGCTTTCTGGCGCCCTTGAGGTTGCTGTGTCTGTACGGATGTTTAGGTGGGTTGTGGTGCTGTTTGGGTTTGTTTTCTGATAGGGGTTTCTTGAGGCGCATTTGAGTGCAATCGGAATGAACATTAAATCTTGTAGGAGAAGGGTTTTGATAGGAGCCGCATTGTTCCTTGCGGATTCCGAGCTGTAGGGCGGCGATTTGGCTTTCTTGGAATCGGGAGAAATGTTGCCTGTGTGCTGCCCATTCTAGATTGGGTTATCTCCAGTTAGGAAAGCGCAGCGCCGCAGGTTGGAGGCCGCCACGGGTGGAGGACCGCTGCGCGTGAGCCTGGGCCGGCGCGAAGTGGCGCTCCTGTGCCGAGACTCGGACGGTGAATCGGTGCGGAGGCTCGCGGCGTTGGGGCATGCGCCGGACGGCGTGCCCGGGTCGTTCGTCCTGGATGGGGACTCACTGCGAAGCGCGTGACCTACGCGCCCAACGCCCGCTGATACACCTTCAAGTCCTGTTCGCTGAAGAGGACCACGGTGACGCGCTCCAGCTCCGGCCGCCGCGCCAGGGCCGCGCGGATCTCCCGCAGGGCGATGGGGGCGGCCCGTTCAATGGGGAAGCCGTAGGCACCCGTGGAGATGGCGGGGAACGCCACCGTGCGCAGCCCGTGCTGCTCCATCAGCGCGAACGTGCTCCGGTAGCACGAGGCAAGCAGCTCGTCCTCGCCGCGGTCCCCGCCCCACCACGAGGGGCCCACCGCGTGGATGACGTGGGCCGCGGGCAACCGGTAGCCCCGCGTGATGCGCGCCTCTCCCGTGGGACAGCGGCCCACCGTGCGGCACTCCGCGACCAGCTCCGGACCCGCCGCGCGGTGGATGGCACCGTCCACGCCGCCGCCACCCGACAGGCCGGAGTTCGCCGCGTTCACGATCGCGTCCGCCGCGATGCGCGTGATGTCTCCTTGAATCAACTCCAACCGTTCCGTCATCCCGCGCTCCCCACCGGCAAGGTCTCCACGAACCGTACCTCGCGGAAGCCCAGCGTGAGCAAGAGCCCCCGCAGCGAGCGCTCCGCGGACTGACGCGCCTTCTCCTGGAGGCGCCGGTCCTGGCGCACCTCTCTCTCGAACGCCAGACGCGCCTTCTCCAACAGCTGCGCCGTCTGCGCGCTGTCCAGGTTGGAGTCGATGATCTCCGTCTCCCCGGGCCGCAGGGCCACCGTCACCTGCATCGGCGGCAGCAGCACGTCCACGCGCGTGCCCACGGCGCGCAGGTGGCTCGAGTCGAAGCGCTGGAAGTCGAACCCCAGGTGCGCGTCCGCGAACACGATGGCGCGGCCGTGCGGGTTCTGGAGCGTGTAGCTGGCCCAGAGCAGCACGTCCTTCCACAGCGCGTCCGTGGCCTGCGGCTCCGGCGTGAAGGTGACCTTCTTGTAGAGGGACACGTCCAGCGTCTCCAGCCGGGCCACCTCCCGCATCTGCTCCACCACCGCCGCCGTGTCCGGCAGCCGGGGAGACGTGGGGCGTAGCAGCACCCAGGCCCCCAGCGCGCCGAGCGCGACCGCGGCGAGGAGGGAGAGGGCTCGCGAGAGGTTCTTCGCCATGGGGGAAAGTCTACCCGCTTCCGGAACGGGGGCATCCTGGTGCAGCGTGTCGGACGCGGGCTTCCGGACAGGGACTCGCGAAGGAGTCACGCAGGATGGAGCTGACGGACGCGGAGGCGGAGGCCCTGGGTTCCCAGGGATACTTCGTGCGGGACGCCTTCCTTGGCGTCGCGCGGGCGCTGGCGGCAAGGGCCGCGGCGCTCGCGCGAGTAGAGGCTGGGACGCTGAAGCCCGCGGGCATCCGGCGCGGCGCGGACCATGCGCTCGATACGTCCGTGCGTGGCGACCACATCGAGTGGGTACTGCCCGGCGCCGCCCCCGAGCTCGAAGCCCTGTGGCACCGCTTCCAGGCACTGGGGGAGTCCGTGTCCTCGGGCGCGTACCTGGGGCTGGGGCGCTTCGACGTGCAGCTCGCCTGCTATCCCGGCGGCGGTGCGCGTTACGCCCGCCACCGCGACGCGTTCCCCGGCCAATCCAACCGCCGCATCACCGCCATCTGGTACGCGAACGCGGATTGGAAGCCGGAGCACGGCGGCGTGCTGCGCCTGTTCCCGGAGGACACCGGCGCCCCCGTGGAGGTGGCGCCGGTGCTGGACCGCCTGGTGGTGTTCCTGAGCGAGCGGCTGGAGCACGAGGTGATGCCCGCCCACGCCTCCCGCCTGGCCCTCACCGCATGGTTCTACGGCCGGGGCACTTGAGGAGGGCTGCGACACCTCCGCGCGTTCTAGCCCGCGTCGAACGCGCTGCCCGCGTCGAAGACGGGTCCCCCATCGTAGGACGGACCGGGGCCCGCGTCGTAGCCCGCGTCCCAGCCCGGGCCCGTGCCCTCCAGCGTGCCGATGATGTAGATGTCGCCCGTCCCCCCGCCCGGGCAGTTCTGTGGATTGCGCCTCATCTGGAGCTGCGCGTACGCCACCGAGCCCGAGTACACGTCCACGACCGCGCTGCCGGCGTACACCTCCAGCCCCGCCTTGTTGTAGGCCCTCACGTCCACGATTCGCCCGGGCCCGACAGGGATGTTGCTCAGGTAGCCCTCGATGTAGCCGTTCCCCACGTAGAGGGACTGGGGGTACGAGGTCGGAAGGTCCGGCGCGCTCACGGTCGCCGCGGCCGAAGTGACGCCGCACGCGTCACCCGCGAGCGAGATGCTCATCTTCACGGACTCCGTGCCCTCGAGGTTGTCGAAGTCCTCGGTGCCGGCGCCGCAGGCCGCGACCATCAGCGCGCAGCCCGTTCCCAGCACGAATCCCCATCCGGTTCGCTTCATGTGGTCCCTCTCCCTGGTGGCGCGTCGTTCGCGCGACCTTGAGACACGCACCCCGTGCGGGTTGGGACATGCCCCGTGACGAAAGTGCCGGACGGCAACGGCGCGGGGCGGAAGAGGGGCCGCGCCTGCCTGCTCCACGGCCTGCCCGGACGCGGGCGGATTCCAGGGGCAACGGCGGCGTCCGTGGCCCCTGTCGCGTGACGGGGGCGTGTCTAGGTTCTTCCCCAGTCATCTCGTACGGGGGATTGAGAGCATGTTCCAGAACAGGACGAAGCGGCACTGGGTGATGGGACTGGCGTTGGGGGCGTCCATGGCGTTCCTCGCCGGCTGCGGCAGTTCGAAGGCCGCGCGTGTAGACGACGCGATGATGGCTCGCGTCCCGGAGGACCAGCTGGGCGAGGTGCGTGACGCGCAGCTGGCCCGCACCAAGGCCGCCGACAACGTGACGCGCGCCGAGGTGGCGGTGCGTGACGCCGAGCGCGCCGCGGAAGTGGCCCGCCGCAATGGCGACGCCGCCAAGAGCCGCATGGAGGCGGAGAAGGCCGCGGTGAAGGCCGCCGAGGCCACCGGTCAGCGGAGCCCCATCGCGCAGGCGCAGTCCAAGCTCCAGGGCGCCGAGGCGGGGCGCGTCGCCGCGGACGCCGAGGTGTCCTGGCACGACCGCAAGACGGACACCGCCAAGGCGGAGCAGGACCTGCGCTCCGCGGAGCTGAAGGTGGCGGACACGGAGCTCAACCTGGCCCAGTACAAGGCGCTGGAGCGCAGCGGCGACGTGCGCGCCAAGGACATGTCCGAGGCGAACTACATGGCCGCCGTCGCGGAGGCCAAGCGCGAGGTGGAGGACGCCCGGCGCCGCGTGGACGAGCAGAAGCGCGTGGAGCAGGACGCCCGCGCCGAGTGGCAGCGGCTGCGCTCGGAGGCCCCGCAGGGCTACGGCGGCAGCGGCGACGCGGACTGACGGTCCGGCGTGAAGCGATGAAGGGAAGGCCCCGGGCACTCGCGAGGGTGCCAGGGGCCTGTCCCCTGCGTGGGGCTACTCCACCTTCAGGGTGGCGGAGCCCTTCAGGTCGCGCTGGAGCGTGAGCCAGAGCGCCTTGCCCGCCTCATCCACGGACGCGAAGTAGTCCGTGTCCGCGGTGAGCGCCTGGTCATCCAGGGTGACCGCCTTCGGCGCGGTGGTGGCGGTGTAGCCATGCACCACCAGCATGGGGCGCGCGAGCGTGCGCCCCGCGGTGTCGAACGCCAGCGTCACGCGGTTGGAGGCGGCGTCCGCTTCCCACGTGGCGTAGACGGGGTTGTAGCCGGCGACGTCGTAGGTGACGGAGTCTGTCCGGCCCACGCCGCCTGGGCCGCGCGTGCGCACGGTGCCCTCGGAGGCGGTGAGCTTCACGCCCTGCCAGGCCTCCACCTCCGACACGAGCGACAGCACGGGGTTGGCCGTGTGCGTGCCCAGCACCATGAAGACGGAGTAGCTCTGGTAGGGGTGGCCGGAGAGCATCACGCCGTCATCGCCCAGGCGCGGGTACTGCGAGAGGCCCACCGCGCCGAAGTTGCTGCCCCACGCGAGCCGGTGGGAGTTGGTGACGGAGGGCAGCTCGTACTGGTTGAGCTGGTAGGGCCAGTTGTAGGCCACGGGCATGGGGCCGTTGGCGTGGCGCGTTTCCCACTCCGGATACAGCCAGTAGCCGCCCGCGGGCTTCTGCTCCCACGTCTGGGTCTGCACCGCGCCCATCTCCGCGTCCGGCGCGGCGGTCCACATGCGCGTGTAGGGGACGACGTTGGGTTCGCGGTAGTCCCAGCCGGTGTTCATCGTCACGGGGGAGGACAGCGTGACGAAGCGGTAGCGGTCGCCCCAGCCCAGGCCGGCGATGTCCGTGTTGGCGTTGCCGTCGAAAGCCAGGTCGCCGTAGGGCGAGCGCACGTCGGCTTCAATCTGGTTCGCAAGGAAGCCGGACGCGTCGTGGGTGATGGCATACAGCGGGTGGTCCCGGCCGGTGGCGAAGAGGTACTGCACGGTCACCTGCACCACGCGGCCATCCAGCGACAGCGGCCACTTCAATTCGTGCAGCGCATGGTGCGCGCCCTTGAAGACGAAGCGGCCGGTGCCGCGCACGTCCTGCGTCCAGGCGCCCCACGTCTGGCCCTCCTTCAGGTGGCTGGTCACCATGCCCCAGCCGGGCACCTGGGTGCTCTGGCCATCGCAGGTGCGCTCGGCGCCCGCGACCTCGTAGGTGTAGCGGCGGATGTAGCCGCCGTTCCAGCCCGCGGGGTCCGCCGCGTCGTTGCGCACGAGCGACACGGAGCGCACGTGGCAGTCGCGGTCGCGCCAGACGTAGCGGTCCGTCTTGAAGCCGCTCAGGTCCTTTGCGCACTGCAACCGCAGCGGCGCGCACGTCCCGCTGGCCGGGTCGGCGGTGGTGCTCTCCACGCAGGGGTCGGTGACGGGGTTGGGGTTCTCATCATCGCCGGGGCGCACGTCCTTGCCGCCACAGGCGGTGAGGCTCAGGGCCAGCAGGGCCACGGTGTGTCGAGCGGAGGGGAGGGGCATGGTCGTTCTCGAAGAAGTGGGAGCGCAGGCTTGCCACCCTCACGCACGGTGATGCAAGCCCCCACGCGGAGCGCCAGCGCATTGGGTTGTTCCCGAAGCGGGCGGGCAGCCGAGCGGTGGCGGGGACGGCGGGGAGGCCCCGGGGCATGAGGCGCGTGTCCACCGTACGGGCATGGCGAACGGACGGTGGCTCGTCTCGGTGGGACTCCTGGGCCTCTTCTCGGTACCGGCGGTGGCGGAGGAAGGGGTGCAGGGGCGGGTGCAGGAGTTCTTTCTGGGAGACGGAGCGCCTCCGCAGCAGCGGGGGCAGGTGGAGCTGGGCACGGGGCTGGAGTGGACGCGTCAGGACGATGAGACGCGCTTCGAGCTGCCGGTGCGCGGTGAGTACGGCCTGAGCGACCGCGTGCAGTTGGAAGCGAAGGTGGCGCTGACGACGCCGGAGGATCCGCGAGGGTTGGACACGGCGGAGGTGGGCATCGGGCTGGCGCTGATCAACGACAGCCGGCGAGGCTTCACGCTGAGCGTGGGCATGGACCTGGAAGCCACGCGCGACCTCACGGACGACCGCTTCCGCCCGGGCTTCGAACCGTACCTGCTGGCGTATCAGGACGTGGGACCGGTGGGCTTCAACCTCCAGTTGAAGGCGGAGGAGCTGCCCGGGGTGCGCGGCCTGGGGAACGAACTCCACCCGGACTTCGCTGCCGGAGCGGTGCTCGCATTGGGGCCGCTGCGGCCCATGGTGGAAGCCGGCTGGAGGGACGAGGACGGTACCTCCACCTTGCTCCTGTCACCGGGGCTGCTGGCGCGTCCGCTGAAGTCCCTGGAGTTCGGAGTGGCGGTGCCCTGGAGGCTCCACGCAGGAGGAGCTCGCGACGTGGGCGTGATGGGGATGCTGACGTGGCAGGGCGGTGGGGCGTAGCGGGTGGCCTGGCTTACGCGGGGGCAAGGGAGCGTGCTTGTTCGCGGCTTTCGCGTCGCCTCGCCAGATGGTGTCCGTTTGCGCCGCCGCATGCTGCTCGAACTTCGCGACGAGCTTCTGAAGGTCTTCCGTCACCATGGGCTGTTTCCGAATGCTCTCCATTGCGCGGAGCCCAAACGCAGCTGTGACTATGGGAACGTCACGTTGCCCAGCGTGATGGTGCGGGGGCCATCCTCCCAGAGCTTCAAGGAGAACGGTCCCTGGATACCGGCCTCCGGGGCCTCGGCCTCGACCACGATGCTTGAGGTCTTGTCCAAGGGACGGGATGGCTGCAGCCAGATGCGGAGCACCTGCAATTCCGCTCCACTCCTGCTTCGAAGTGTCGCCCCCTTTGAGTTCCAGGGCTGCACCCCCGCCTTCGTCGTCAGCGTGACCACGACGGCAACAGCCCTCTTTGCGCGGTAGGTAATGACGGAGGTCGCCTCCAAGGCATTTCCAGAAGACAGAAGGATGTCCTTGGTCACGACACGCCCCGCCACACCATCCTTATCCAGGGTTCCGGTGGAGAGGAGCCCCGCCAGTCCGGCTGGGGCCTCATGCTCGGCCTCCAACCGTGACCTCTCATTCCGGCAGCGCTCCAATTCCGCACGGACCTCCCGGACCTCTTGTTGATAGGTCTCGAGCGTCCGCTTCCCGCGATAGACCTCAATGACGGGCTCCGCTTTCGCGGGATGCACCTGGAGGAGAAACGAGGCACTCACCGGAGCCGCGCCATCCTTGAAGCGCACGACGAGCCGGGAGTGCTCGCCAGGGATGACACGCGAAGAGGGAACCAGGCGGAGAGTGGCCTGCCCGATGTCCACCAGGGTGAAGCGCTCCCTCCCTTCCAGTTCGATGCCGTCACGCATCAGCTCCGAGTCGAAGTAGAGGCTCGTGGAGAGCCCTGCACTGACCGCGATTTCCGCGACGAATGGCGTCCCATCCGGGGACAGTTCAATGCGCCGGGCGCCCGGCACGGAGGCCGAACTCTCGGATTGGGCGAATGCCCCCACACTCGCGAACACGAGCGCCAGGAGGACCACCGTGGATGAAGAGGGCACTTGGCTGCATCTCCCAGGCAGGACTGCTACTCGAACTCACGCACTGCCTTCACGCTCACCGTGGTGAAGACCCGGGCGCTCGACGGTGAGTCGTCTCCAGGCTCCCTCGGCAGGCCCCGGCCTCCCTCCTCCGCGTAGACCTCCAGGCACACGGGAAAGCTGTCGCCTTGGTTGGTCGTCGCCCAGGTCAGGCGCCCGTAGACGCGGTCTCTCACGATGAGCCGGCCTGACAGTTCCGCACCGCCCCGCAGGTCTCCCACGTTCTCGGCCAGGAGAAATTGGGTGGGGCCTTCTGACACCGAGATGATGCGCGGTCGCGAGAAGTCGAAGGCTGCGATGTACTCGTCCCCCATCCTGATGCCCCATTCCTTCATGGCCTTCACCGCCCCTACAGGGCAGGGCTCTGGTGGTGGGGGCGGACGCACCTGAGTGCCGGGGCATCCCAGCAACGCAGTGCAGGTGGCCATGCCCGCCGCACGGGTCATGGCACTCCGGACCTTCTTCGCGGGCTTCGAGGAGAGCGGAAGGGAGGAAGTCTCTGGCATCTGCGTCGTCACGGTGGCGGCAACCTCCTGGAGCGTCGCGGGAAGGGCGACGGCCGCGGCGGTGGCCTCTGGCCCGCTGGGCGCCGCGGCCCGGTCAGATTGAGGCGACTTGTCCGTGGGCGCTACTTCCTGACGAAGCGTGACCACTCCTGGGAATCGCACCGTCCTGTGCAGCAGCAGCGCGCCCGCGGTGATCAACACCAGGGCCGTCACCACCACCGCCCACGCGCGCAAGGAATGTCGTGGCTTCGCCCTCGTCTCCGGCGGCGTGGCTCCGGCTTGCGTCGGTGGAGCCTCCAGCGGTGCACGCATGCCCCGCCTGTGCCTGTGCCTGGGACGGCTCAGCCACTTATCGAAGCTGTCCAGCTCGCTCTCCGTCGTCGCGGTGTCCTCAGCGAACGCGTCGCACAGGGGCACGTCCCACGCCGCGTCCGCGCCCCGCAGGACTTCCTCCAGCGCGGCCACGACGGCCAGGGCGCTCGGTGTGCGAGTCTCGGGCGTCTTTCCCAGAAGACGCAGGCACACGTCGCTCAACGCATGCGGCACACGCTCGTTCACTTCATGCGGTAGCGCGGGCGTCTGGGTGAGTACGGCTTCGATGAAGCTCGGGTCATCATCGCCATCGAAAGGCCTGCGCCCCGTCAGCAGCCAGTAGAAGACCACGCCCAGCGCCCAGAGGTCATCCGCCGTGCCCGCCTCGTAGCGGGCCCCGAGCACCCGGGCATGCTGCCGGAAGTACCTCCACGCTTCGGGCGCGCGGTACTCCGGCGTCCCGGGCGGGAGGATGTCCACCGTCAAATCACGCGCGCCGGTGTAGTCGCCAACGCCGAAGTCCACCAGCTTGGCCGGTCCGTCCGAGGCGCGCACCATGATGTTGGCCTCCTTCACGTCCCGGTGCAGCACTCCCGCCGCATGCGTCGCGGCGAGCGCCCGCGCCACGTCCACCAACACCCGCGTCACCTGGCGCGCGGAGGGATTCTCCTCGTGGGCCCAGAGGTCCAAGCTGGGCCCGTCCACGTACTCCATCACGATGACCGCGAAGCGCGGCTCGCGTGGGGGCCACAGCCCGTAACCCTGGAGGCTCACGACGTGGGGGTGGTGAAGCTTCAGGAGGATGGAGACTTCTCGTTCCACCCGCTCGCCGGAACGCGGCAGGTACAGCAGCTTCAAGGCGAATGGCTGTCCCGCGTTGCGTGCGAGATACACCGTGCCGAAGCCGCCCTGTCCCAGCTGGCGCTCCACCGTGTATCCCAGCACCTCCGCTCCGGGTGCCAGGATGGCGGGCGGTGGCCTCATGGCGTCCTCATTCCAGGTTCATGTGTCTCGCGCATGCGGCCTCCTCGCGAAGGCCCGAGGGGCTTCAGCGCATATCTCGGATACGCTGCGCGCCCTCCATGAATGAAGAACTTGGCATCACCATTGGCACGGCGGCACGCGCCGCCCGCGAGCATCTGGGACTGACGCAGGCCGAAGTCGCCGAGCGCATTGGACTGGTACACCCCGTCTACAGCCGCCTGGAGCGCGGCAAGATGCTGCCCAGCGTCCCGTCTCTCTATCGCCTCTGCCAGGAGCTTCGCGTCTCCCCTGAAGCGCTGTTGGGCCTGACCCCGTCGGGCGAGGTGCGTAAGGGCTCGAAGAAGCAGTCGCCCCGGGAAGACGGCGACGCGCCGGACCTGCGACGCCTGCTGCACCTCGCGCGCAAGCTGGACGCGGAGAAACTGGACGCACTCCTCCATGTCGCCTCTGCCCTGGCACGTTGAGGCGCTACTCTTCCGCCGGGCCTTCCTCTTCCATGCCTTCCTCGAAGAGGCCGCCCTCGCCAAACTCCACTACGTCCCGGAGCACGCGGCCCTCCGCCAGCAACCGCGCGACTTCATCCGCGGCCTCCTGGCGCCCGTAGCCCGGGTGTCGTCTGGCCAGGGCCGAGCGAAGGGCGTCGCGCAGGTCCGCCGCGGTGGCGAACCGTTCTTCAGGCTCGGCGCGCAGGGCCCTGTGCAGCAGTTGCTTCACCTCTGGTGAGAGCGGTCCCACCGCCGCCTCGACCTCCGTCGGGCCGAAGCAAGCCAGCAACACCCGCATCTGCGTCAGGGGCAGGGAAGGGAGGAACTCGACCTGCAACGGGCGCAGTCCCTCGGGACGCCGGGGCGCGTTCTGCACGTCGAAGGGATGCTTGCCGGTGAAGAGCTCCACCAGCAGCACGCCCAGGCTGAAGACGTCGGAGCGTGGCGTCAGTGCCAGCCGCTCCATGTATTCGGGTGAGGCATAGGCCACGTCACCCCGGACGAGGCTTGCGGGCGACTCCTCGCGTCCGATGACCACCGAATAAGCCGCTCCGAAGTTCACGAGCTTCACCTCGCCGTGCATCCCCACATAGACGTGCCGGGGATTGACGTCGCGGTGGATGATTCCCAGGGGCTTGCCCGCCTCATCCGTCAGCGTGTGCGCGTGGTGCAGCGCTTCGGCCAGCTCCGCTCCCACGTAGAGGGCGAAGGGCTCGGAGACGGGCTGGCCGCGCGCCACGCTCGCGCTCACCAGGGTCTCCAACGAGGGACCGTCGACGTACTCCATGACCACGTGCAGCGAGTCCTGGTGCACCTTGCGGTGGAACACCTGGGCGATGGCGGGGTGACGGAGCCGGAAGGCCAGTTGGATCTCCGCTCCCAGCCGCATGCGGCGTGGCGTGGTGGAGGGATTGGCCAGGCGCCGCACGAAGCAGAGTCCGGGCAAGGTGTCTCCCCGCTCCGGGAATCGGCGGGCGAGCATCAGCACCTCCCCTGTCTGCATCCGCACCAGCTCGCGGATGGCCTCGTAGCGGACGCCGTCGATGGTGAAGAGAGGCCGGGGCCGGCCGGGCGTGGGAGGCAAGACGTGACGGAACGGTGCGACCCGGGAGCGGGCCGGCTCGCTGCTGGATGGGGGCGTCGGCATGAACTCCTCGGGGCCAGGGCTCGGCGCGGCGGCGCCATCCGGGAGTCTGGACGTCACGAACCTTAAAAGTCCATTGGATTTGGACTTTAAAGGTTTGAATGGAGGCGGCGTGCGCTCCGCATGGGCATGTTCAGTCCTCCGTGGACTTCAGGTTCCCGGCCCGCCACTCGCTTCGAACGAGTGAGTGCTGAGCCATTCTCTCAAGCAGGGTCCAGGGACCAGGTTCCTTCTTCCCATCGCTTCAGGGCTTCCTGTGCTTCAAAGGGGATCAGCCCTTTGCCCTTCGCGGCCTCCTCCAACACGGCTCTGGCTTCGACGGTGCGATACCGCAGGAGCAGTGCCGCAGCGGCCGTTCGAACATCCATGCGCGGATGGGTGAAGAGGGTTGCGAGCGCGTCCCGTCCTACATCTCCGTGGGTCCTCAGCCGTTTGAACGCTGCGATGGATTCCTTCGCGTGCTTGTTCGCGGCTTTCGCGTCCCCTCGCATGATGGCCTCTGATTGCGCCGCTGCATGCTGCTCGAACTTCGCGACAAGCTTCTGAAGATCTTCCGTCACCATAGTCTGTTCCGAATGTTCTCGATGGCACGCAGCCCGAATGCACATTGGGCTTCGAATGATTGGGTGCTCAGCCACTGCCGGACGGTTAGCGATGTCGAGCCTGTGAGCCGATACTGGTGCGACGAATAGAACGCACTCACCGAGTTATGAAGTGCCTTGTCGAGCGGGATGACGTTCTCCGTGTTGTGGAGCGCCTGGGGTCCGAAGCGAGACACGTTCCCGTCGGTTTGTTCCACGACGTGGTGCCACTCCTTTCCATTCCCCGCCGGCCCCATGGCCCGCTTGAACGACTTGAAGGACGAATAGCCCTTTGGGCCGCTCGGTGGCGAACCTCCACCGCTTCCATCTCCCGAGCCTGAATCATCGCCTCGCTGGAGGATGATTGCCGCACCGGGAGCGCTGCTCAACACCGCCGCCGTGCGTCCCACGGGGACCGAGATGCGCTCCAGCACCAGCGCCCCCTCCGCTGACAGCGACAGCACGGGCACCGTGGCGTCGATACCCGACGCCAGCCCCTTCAGTGTCCGCGTCGTGGCCGAGGTTGCTCCCCAGATGGCAACCACGCTCGTCGTCAATCGGGCCGTCTCGCGGATCTGCTCGCCGGCCGTCATGTACTGAAACCGGTCCCAGTACTCGGGCGAAGACGCGATGAGGGCCACGATGCCCGCGGGGAGGTTGCGCAGTCCCGCGATGCTGTCCGCGGGGCGGGTGAGGACCTGTCCCAAGGCGTGGTACAGCTCCACGAAGGCGTCCTCCGCGCCATCCAGCGAGCGGCTGACGACGTCCGCATCGTCGTACACCTCGGCCAGCGGTCTTGAGTCCGACGCCCGGAGTTGCTCATCGACCGGGCGGAAGACCCCGCCCTTGCCACTGTAGAAACGTCCCAGTTCGAAGTTGCCCGCGCGGAAGGCGCCGTTCCTCCAAGCGATGGGCGCGACCTTCTGCTGTGTGCGCCCATTGAGTGCCCACGCGAGGTATCCATCTGGCCGCAGCACAGCCACCTGCTCGCGAGCGAAGCGCGTCACCCGCCGCGCCAGCTCCTCGCGGGAGACCTCTCCGCGCTCCAACACCTCGCGCAGCAGGAAGCCCGCAGCCATGCGCGGCGGGAAGGTACCGAGCGTCACCGGCTTCTCCATCAGCCGGCCCAGCACCTCCACTGCGTCGTCCGGAGTGAAGGGATTGCGGCGCAGGGGCAGCTCGTCCACGTCCTCCATGCCGGCGCGCACCAGCAGCTTCTCGAAGGCGTCCACATCCAGGAGGCCCATCTCCAGGGCCTGCCGCGAGACCTTCCCAGGAGGTGCGAGGATGACCGTCCCCGCAGGGATGCGGACGGGTTGACGCCGGTGGAGTCGTTGACTGCCTTCCTCCTCGTCGGACGCGTCCGATGCATGCGAGGCGCTTTGCCGGAAGGCCCGTGAACTGCTTCTCGTGGAGGAAGTCTCCACGCCCGCGCAGCCCACCAACAGAAAGGCCGCGAACAGCGCTACGACACCCACGCGCATCGTCTATCTCCGGGGAGTCCACCTGGGAGGGGAATGCCCTGAATGCTTCCACCCGGGGCCGACATGACGTCGGCATCGAGGCGCGACAGCCCGGTGCTGCGGTGTCGCGGCTTCAGGCAAGGTCACTCTCAGAGCGACGGCGCAAGCAGCACGACGGAGTAGCCCACCGCCGTGCGCGCGCCGGGGTTCTCGTAGGAGTGCTTCTGGTCTCCCCGGAAGACGACGACGTCACCGGCCTCCAACACGAAGCGTTCGCCGCTGGCCACCAGCGCCAGCGTTCCGGTTTCACAGGCCAGGTACTCGCGCGTGCCCGGCGTGTGCGGCACGCCGGTGATGCGCGCCTTGGGCGGCAGCTCCATCCGGTCGAACTCCATGCCCGGCAGCGGATCCGGCAGGAGCTTGCGCAGGAAGGCCGCGCCGCGCTGCTTCATCGGCAGGCTGTCTTTCCGGTAGTGCCGGGCGCTCGCCTTGGGCCGGGCCAGCAGCTCCTCCAGTGACACCTGCAGCGCCCCCGCCACCCGGTGCAGCACCGACAGCGTGGGGTTCGCCGCGCCGGACTCCAGATGCGCCCAGGTGGCCCGGGGCACGCCCGCCAGCTTCGCGAGCTGCACCTGCGTGGCCCCTCGTGTCTCCCGCAGCGTCCTCAGGTTGCGCGCCAGCCTGCCTGGAAGGTCCTCTTCGCTCATACGCTGGCATTCTGCCAACAAATTGGCGCCCATGCCATCCCGTCGGCACCCATCCGCTATCCATGCCTCAAGGAGAGACACGCCATGGACATGCGGAATCAAGCAGTGCTGGTGACGGGCGCGAGCCGGGGACTGGGCCGGGCCCTGATGGAGGCCTTTGCCCGGCGGGGCGCCCGGGTGGTGGGCGTGGCGCGCGACGCGAAAGCGCTGGAGGCGGCGGTGGCGCCCCTGAAGGCGCGAGGACTGGCGGTGCACGGGCTCGCCTTCGACGTGGGGGAAAAGCAGGCCATCTACCCGCTGGTCGGCGCCGCCACCGCGCTGGTGGGCCCGCTGGACGTCCTGATCAACAACGCGAGCACCCTGGGTCCCACGCCCCTGCCGCTCCTGCTCGACACGGCGTGCGAGGACGTGTCGCAGGTGCTGGAGGTCAACCTGCTGGGGCCCTTCCGTCTGACGAAGGCCGTCGCGGGGAGCATGGTCGTCCGGGGCCGGGGACTCATCCTCAACATCACCTCCGACGCCGCCGTGTCCGCCTATCCCCGCTGGGGCGCCTACAGCATGTCGAAGGCCGCGCTGGAGCACCTGACGCGCATCTGGGCCTCTGAGTTCGAGGGCAGCGGCGTGCGCCTGCTCACCGTGGACCCCGGTGACATGGACACGACCATGCACCGCGACGCGCTCCCGGACGCCGACCCCGCGACGCTGGCGAAGCCGGAGGACGTGGCCGCGCGCATCCTCGCGCTCGTGGAGGCCCGGGACACCGCGTCCGGCCTGCGCTTCGAGGCCGCGAGATGGGAGGCCGCATGAACGCCGCACGCTGGCCCCGGGAACACCCCGATACCGCGAGGCTCCTGCACGTGGAGCCCCGCCGCGAACGCTTCACCGACACCGTCGCCTCGGAGCTGCCCCAACTGCTGCGCGAAGGCGACCTGCTGGTGATGAACGACGCGGCCACGCTGCCCGGCTCCCTCACGGGCCGCACCGGCTCGGGCGCCGCCATCGAGCTGCGACTCCTCTCCCGCGAACCCGACGACACCTGGACCGCCGTCCTCTTCGGCGCGGGAGACTGGCGACGGCGCACCGAGGACCGGCCCCCTCCGCCCGAACTCCCCGTGGGCGCGCGCCTGGAAGTCGGCGGACTCACCGCGCGGGTGGTGGAGGTGCTGCCCCCATCCCCCCGGCTCCTGCGCGTGGCCTTCGACCGGACCGGCGCGGCGCTCTGGCAGGCCCTCTACTCCGCGGGCCGTCCGGTGCAGTACGCGTACACAGCGGGGCCGCTCGCGCTGTGGCACGTGCAGACGCTCTACGCCTCACGGCCGTGGGCCGCGGAGATGCCTTCCGCGGGTCTGCCCCTCACCGCGTCCGTGCTGCTGCGGCTGAAGGCGCGCGGCGTGCGTTGGGCGTCCCTCACGCACGCGGCGGGGCTCTCCTCCACGGGCGACGCGGCGCTGGACGCGGCGCTTCCCCGGCCCGAACGCTCGGACATCCCCGAGCGCACCGTGTCGCTGGTGGAGGAGACTCGGGCTCGGGGTGGACGTGTGGTGGCGGTGGGCACCACCGTGGTGCGTGCACTGGAAGGGCGCGCGACGCAACACGGGAGGCTGGTGCCGGGCGAGGACGTGACGGACCTGCTGCTCGGGCCCGGCTACGTGCCCCGGGTGGTGCACGGGCTGCTCACCGGCGTACACGACCCGGGGAGCAGCCACCATGCGCTGCTGCAAGCCTTCGCGCCGCTTCCGCTCCTGCTCCGGGCCTCGGCGCACGCGGAAGCGGCGGGCTACCTGGGGCACGAGTTCGGCGACACGTGCCTCATCCTGGATTCGTGACGCGTCACTGGAGCGTGGCGCCCGGCTCCAGCTCCACCTTCACCCAGCCCGGCTTGCGCAGGTCGAAGTTGCGGTACGCGTCGATGGCGGAGGCCATGGACTTCACGTGGCTCAGGATGGCCGTGGGGTCCACCGTGCCGGAGCGCACCAGCTCCAGCAGCTTGGGGATGTACTTGCGGTGGTTGCAGTTGCCCATGCGCAGGGTGAGGTTCTTGTTCATCGCCTCGCCAATGGGGAACGCGGTCATCGTCTGCGGATACACGCCGATGATGGACAGCGTGCCCGCCTTGGCCAGCGACTGCACCGCCCACTGCGCGGCCTGCGACGGCGCGTCGCCGGGCACCCAGTTGTCCCCGTCCGGCTTCTGCTTGGGCGCGACCTGCTCCACCTCGCGCTTGAACCCGGGCTTCTCCACCTTGGCCTTCTTGGCGGCCGGGCCGTGGTGCGCGTGCTGCGCGTCCACGCCCACCGCGTCGATGGCGCGGTCCACGCCGATGCCCGCCGTGAGGCGCTTGAGCGTCTCCACCGGGTCCTCCTGCTCGAAGTTGATGACCTCCGCGCCCTGGGCCCTCGCGAGCGCCAGCCGGTCCTCGTGGCTGTCGATGGCGAAGACGCGGCCCGCGCCCAGGAGCCTCGCGCTCACGATGGCGAACAGGCCCACCGGGCCGCAGCCGAACACCGCCACGGTGTCACCCGGTTTGATCTCCGCCATCTCCGCCCCGAAGTAGCCCGTGGGGAAGATGTCGGAAACCATGATGGCCTGGTCGTCGGTGACGCCTTCAGGCACCTTCACCATGGTGACCGCCGCGTGCGGGATGCGCGCCTTCTCCGCCTGCATGCCGTCGAAGGGACCCGTCATCTCCGGCCCTCCGAAGAAGGCGGTGCCCGCGGCGGGGCCGTTGGGGTTCGCGTCGTTGCATTGGGCGTAGTAGCCCGCGCGGCAGTAAGAGCAGTTGCCGCACGCGATGGTGGAGCAGATGACCACGCGGTCGCCCACGTTGAAGTTGCGCACGTCCTTGCCCAGCTCCTCGATGACGCCCACGCCTTCGTGGCCGAGGATGGTGCCGGGCTTCATGCCCGCCATGGTGCCGCGGATCATGTGCAGGTCCGTGCCGCAGATGGCGCTGGCGGTCAGCCGGATGATGGCGTCCGTGGGCTCCTTCAGCTTCGGCTCCGGGACGTCGTCCAGCCGGATGTCCCCGATGCCATGGAAAACGACTGCCTTCATGTTCCGCTCCTTGCCCCGCCAGGGCCTCGAAAGACGTGAAGGCCCACGGCGCCTACTCGAAGGCACACGGACCCGTTCGTCTGGACTCTGGGCACGGCGGTGGGGCCGGGCAGGACCGGCGCCGCGCTCCCTCTGCTGGAGAGCGGGCGGGGAGGCAGTGGCCCTAGCGTCCCGTCGAGTGGACCTGGAAGGCGAGCCGCTTGCCGAACACCTTGCGGAAGGCCACGACCTCGCGCTCGGCGTTCCACAGCTCCAGGTCGAGGGGGTGGCGGGCGTGCAGGTGCAGCGTCACCGCCTCGCGGCCGTCCGTCACCTTGAAGTCGCGGATGGGCTGGTGGTGGCTGTGGTCCAACGCGTTCGCCAGGCGCAGCAGCGTGGCCAGCTTGCGCACGCGCCGCGCTTCGGACGGAGTGAGCCCGGCCATTCCGGAGTGGGACAGCTCCGGCGGGGAGCGCCGGTGGTAGCGGGCGACGCGCGCGATGATTTCACGCTCGCGGTCCGCGAGGCCCGGGATGTCCGCGTTGTGGATGAGGTAGTACGTGTGGCGGTGGTGGCGCTCGTAGCTGACCGCCGTGCCGATGTCGTGCAGCAGCGCGGCGACCTCCAGGTGCGGGCGCACGGACAGGGGCAGTTGGTGCAGTGAGGCCAGGCTGTCGAAGAGGGTCAGGGACAGGCGAGCCACCTGGCGGGCGTGCTTCTCGTCGAAGCGGAAGCGCTGGCCCATGACGAGGGCCGCGTCCGCGAGGCTGTGGTCTTCGCGTGTTTCGTCCTGGCGGTAGAGCAGGTCCACCAGCAGGCCGTCGCGCAGGCCGCGGTTGACGACGCTGACGGACTCCACGCCCAGGTGGCGCGCGACGCCCTCCAGGATGACGGCGCCGGAGACGATGATGTCCGCGCGGCGCGGGTCGAAGCGCTTGCGGCGGCGCTCCGGCGGCATCTTCGCCAGGGCCTCCACGGTCTGGGTGAGCTGTCGCACGGTGGCATTGCCTCCGTTGTCCGCGGCGGCGAAGCCGACCACGGCGCCAATGGTGCCGGACGAGCCCAGCGCCACGCGGGGCAGGGCGGGGAGCTTCTCCGGGAGTGTCTTGTGGAGGGTCTCTTCCACGAAGCTGCGCATCAGCCGCAGCTGCTTGGGCGTCACGGTGCGCGCGGTGTCGAACACCTCCGTGAGGCGCACGGAGCCCAGGGAGAGGCTCCAGAGCTCGTCGGCCTTCTCGCCGGTGGCGATGGCGACCTCCGTGCTGCCACCGCCGATGTCCACGAGGAGCGAGCGGGTGTTGGCGGGCTTCCTGTGCAGCACGCCCAGGCAGATGAGGCGGGCCTCCTCCTTGCCGCTGACGACCTCCAGCTCCAGGCCCGCCTCCTCGTGCACGCGGCGCACGATGTCCTGCTGGTTGCGGGCCTCGCGCAGCGCGCTGGTGGCGACGGCGCGCACCTGGGCCTTGTGGCGGCGGCAGAGCGCGGCGTAGCGGCGCAGGGTGGACAGGAGGCGGTCGGCCGTCTCCGGGGGCATCACGCCGGTGTTGAAGACGCCCTCGCCGGGGCGGATGGGGTCTCGCTCCTGGTGGAGGGTTTCAAGCGAGCCCTCGGCGTCCGGGCGGGCCAGCTCCAGGCGCACGGCGTTGGTGCCCACATCGATGGCGGCGAGGACGGGAGTCGGGGAGGGGCGTGCTGGAAGGGCCATGGGCTCGCGGACGAAAACGCCTGGAGGGGCACGGTCCTTCCGGGCCGTGTCCCTCCAGGTGGGGGCGTTTCCTAGCGTAGCCGTGTGACAGCCGTGTGGCGTTGGTGAAGATGGGGCTTCAGGAGGGGGAGACGCCGGATTCATCCTGGGCGCCGTCGGAGCGGATGATGCGGGAGCGTTCCTGCAGTTCGCGCCAGTTGGCCTCGTACTGATCGCGGGCGGTCTTCCAGACATGCCCGTGCGCGTTGCGCAGGTTCTTGAGCATCTCGCCGGAGGTCTTCAGGCCGCGCGTGATGAAGTCGAGCTCCTCGCGGGTGAGGAGCGAGTCCTCGGCCCGGGTGCGCTTGTGGGAGGCGACCCAGCGGTCCATCTGCGCGCCCAGCTCCTTCAGCTCGGCTTCGCGCTGGCGCTGGTAGCCTTCGCGGAGCTCGCCCCACCGGCTGCCCGCGTGGTCCAGGTGCTCGCGGAATCGGCTGCGGGCCTTCTCCGCGCCGGCTTTGACGCGGTCCCAGTCGCGCTGGTCCGCGCGGCGGAGCGCCTGGATCTCGCGGTTGACGTCGTCGTTGAAGGCACGGGCGCCGGTGAGGACATCGAGGGTGTCCTCACTGTCGGCCAGGTCCGCCTGGGCTTCGATTTCGCGGAAGCGAGCGGTCGCCTCACTCTGCTCGGCCTCCATCTTCTGGATGTATGCGTCCCGTTCCGTCATGGCGTCCTCCCAGGCACGTTGAATGGAAGAAGCATGGGAACGCCCGCGGGGCGGTGCAGGGCGGAGGGGGACGGGAGACGGAGCGCTCAGTCGAGGAAGCGGCGCTGCCAGCGGCGCGTCGTGGTGAAGAAGTCAGAGTCCTCTGCCCCGGCCTCCTGGTAGAGCCATGGTTCGAGCACGCGCGCGAGCTCCCGGTAGGCAGGCAAGGTCTGTCCCTGCTCGGTGTCGCCGGCCTCCGGCCATGGGCCCAGCGTGACGACAGCCCGGTCTGGACCCAGTGCTTGCACGGTGGTGCCCGGCGAGTGCAGCCGGGAGCGCAGACCTTCCACTCCCCCCAGTTCATGGAGGACCGGTGGACCCAGGAAGTTCATCCAGGCCGGGGCGCGGACTCGCGTGCCCAGGTCCCGGGCCACATCGTCGAATTCAAGCACGTCCATGGCCGGATGGCGGAAGCTCAATGCCTTCACCTCATCGCGGACGACAGATGCCAGAGGCTCGCCGTTGAATGAAAGACCCGCATGGCCTGAACCGAAGGGGAGGATACCGGCAATCTCAATCGCCAGTGCTCGGAAGCGCTCGGGGCCCTGGGCTTCCAGGAACTCCGTGGGGAAGGTCAGCCGCAGTGCGCTGACGGCGTCCGGCCAATGGAGGTCTTCGGGGGGGCGATCGAGCGCGTACCCCACGTAATGGAACTTGTACCGGTGGGGTTCCGTGGGAACGTCCGAGGTGGATCCACCCAGCAATTGAAGATGGCAGACATCTTCGTCGTGAAGGCGATGATGGATGAGCTTCCAGCTCTCCGTGTCGATTGTCTGCCATTGGCCGTCGAGATCTCCATAGAAGCCCAGGGCGTCCTTTCCAATGGCCTCCCGATAGAGGTCGAGCGCCCGCTGTATCCGAGGCTTCAAGGCGTTGTGCGCGTGCGGCATGAAGAGACACAACTGGAGGCCGTCATTCACGGCGAGGAGGTCTGGCCCGAAGTCATCTCTGATGTAGATCCGAACGCGGGGCAGGCTTGTCATCGGAGTATCCCCCACCTGGGAATGACGCGGAGAACCTGCTCATGGCCTAGATTGAAGGCGTCCATATAGGTGTTTTTCTGTGTCGGATCGGTGGGCGAAGCGCTCTTTGAAAGGGGCCGCCACCCGGGCGCGGAGGTCGTGGCGGCGTTCGAACAGAAGAACTTGAAATCGTAGACCGCGCTGACCCGGATGAGGTCACCGGAGTGAATGACAACGTCCGGTGAGACCGTCCCCTTCAGCTCGTACAGGAACCGGGGCTGCTTGAGCAGTTCGACCTCTTGGCGACTCAAGGGCGTGAAGGTGCCGGTGCGTTGAGCAAGGCGGTAGGTCGGCTCGATGCTGAAGCGCCCTGGAATCACGGCCTCCAGGCCCTCTGCGGCGCACGCCAGCGCCACGGCGTGCATCTGTTCCCCCAGCCAGATGGCACGGGACACGGTCTCGCCTCGAGCATTGCGAACCAGTTCGTTGCACTGCTCGACCGTAGGGTCCTTCCCATCGTGATACCGGAGCATCACCTCCGACCGTGCATCCTCCGCGCATTTCTTCAGCACGGACTCCACTGCCCGTTTCGCCTCCGCGTCCAGGGCCAGCTTCGCCCCCGCCATCAGCGTGGCCACTTGCGCCGCGCGTGGGACGGGCACCACCGACTCCTGCCCGACGCACAGCGCAGGCTGGGTCCGGCAGGTGTTCGACACCGAGTCCATGCCCTGCTGCGCATACGTGCGCGGACGTGGCCCCGCGCAGCCGCCCAGCCCCACCGCCACGAACACCCACAGCCAATCCGTCCCGCGTCCCAGTCCCGTGTCCCCATCCTGCCAGTCCCCGCGCCACAGGTAGGCCCCCTGGCGTGAGACAGCGACACCGCGCCTTTCCATCACACCTGTGCGAACCCACCCCTCCATGGAGGGCCCATCGACGCATGAGACGTGAATCGATACCCTGCGGCCCGTGACCGTCGCCGCCGCAGAGAAGAGTGAGAGGATCCGTCACCGCAAGATTGGCGCCTGCCGCGTGCTCGGCGAGCTGGGCCGCGGCGGCATGGCGTTGGTGTATCGCGGCCTGCATGAGCTGCTTCAGCGCGAGGTCGCCATCAAGGAGCTGCTCCCCGAAGGCCAGCGCGACCAGGAGGCCTTGTCCCGCTTCCGCCGCGAGGCGCTGGCGCTCGCCGCCTTCCGCCACCAGAACATCGTCACGCTCTATGACCTGGTGGAGAAGAACGACAGCCTCTTCATGGTCATGGAGTACGTGGACGGTCCCACCCTCCACGGCCTCATCAAGGACGGCCCGCTGCCTCCGGACGTCGCCGCCGTCATCGGCGCGCGCATCGCCAGCGCGCTCGACCACGCGCACTTCCGCCGCATCATCCACCGCGACCTCAAGCCCGCGAACGTCATGCTCACCAAGTCCGGTGAGGTGAAGCTCATGGACTTCGGCATCGCCAAGGACGTCAGCCTCGAAGCCCTCACCCAGCAGGGCATGGCCGTGGGCACGCCGTCGTACATGTCCCCGGAGCAGGTCACGGGCGCGCCCATCGACGCGAGGACCGACATCTTCTCCCTGGGCGTGCTTCTCTACGAGGCCCTCTCCGGCACCCGCCCCTTCGTGGGCAAGACGGCCGGCGAAGTCTTTGCCCGCATCCGCGACGGCAAGTTCACGCCGCTCCAGAAGGTGGCTCCGAACGTGCCGCCACCGCTCGCGCGCATCGTGAAGCGCGCGCTGTCGGTGAAGCCGGAGGCCCGCTTCCCGGACGCCGCGGCCATGCGCCGCGAACTGGACCTGTTCCTCGCCCACGAGGTGCGTGTGTCCCACCCCGCGCTGCTCGTGGCCTTCCTGCGCTACCGCGAGAAGCTCACGGAGACGGAGGCCCTGGCCCACCTGACCCAGCAGGAGCTGGGCGTGCTGGACGTCTTCGCCACGAAGAAGCCCTCACGCGCTCCGAGCAAACTCAAATGGGTGCTGGCCGCGCTCACCGCCGGCATCGCGGCGGCGGGCACCGGCCTCTACCTGTCCCAGTCCCAGTGGGTGCCGCTCCTGGAGCAGCTCACCCGCTGAGAGGCGTGGCTCAGGCCTGCTTCTTCTTGTCGTGCGTGACGGTGACGATGGTCCCGATGCCGCCGCGCACGAAGAAGTCACCCACCACCGTGAGCTTGCGCGGCTGGATGGCCTTGATGATGTCGTCCGCGATGGTGTTGGTCACCTTCTCGTGGAAGGCGCCCTCGTTGCGGTAGGACCACATGTAGAGCTTCAAGCTCTTGAGCTCCACGCACAGCTGATCCGGCACGTACTTGATGGTGAAGCGCGCGAAGTCCGGCTGGCCCGTCAGGGGGCACAGGCAGGTGAACTCCGGCACGTCGAAGGCGATCTCGTAGTCGCGATCGGCGGCGGGGTTGGGGAAGGTCTGGATTTCCTTGGACGGCTGAGAGGACATGCGCTGTCGTGTAGCACACGTTCGGCGCGTGTCACCGCCCTCCACAACGGCGCCTCCCTGGCCGCCCGGTGCCGGCTCTGTTCGGGGCCCAACGTGCCGCGACCCTCCGGGACAGGAGAACGTCCGGGGGTGGTTGGCGATCATGCTCGGGGATTCCTATCTCCCTCCGGCGACCCCTGTTGCGAGCGCGTCCCGCCCCTCATGCTGCCACCCAATGACGTCGAGGATGTCCTCTCGTGCCTGCCCCAAGCGCTCCTGCGTGTGGGTCCTGACTTGCGCGTCCAATGGTGCGAGGAGGGCTTCGCGGCCAAGACGGGCGTGACGCTCTCCCCGGGCAGCACCCTGCTGGAGGCCCTGGAGCCCGGCCGCAGCCTGGACGCCCTGGAGCGCGCCATCCGCGAGCACCGGGCCCACTCCGGCCATGTCATCACCCGCACGCTCCGGCAGGTGCGTGTGCAGGTGAAGCCCACCCACACGAACGGCACGGCCGGGGCGTGGCTGGTGGTGGAGCCGTCCGGCGTGGACGACGAGGGCGCGTTTTCACAGGCCGTGCGGGAGATTGCTCGCGCGGTGGGTGAGTCGCTGGAGGTCGACCGCGTCTGCTCGGCCGCCGTGGTTTCGCTGGTGCGGTGTGCCCAGGTGCGGCGCGCGGAGGTGTTCCTCTACGAGGAGGACGACGCGACGCTCAAGCGCATGGCGGTGTCGGACCTGGAGGGCCTGGACGCGCCGCAGGACGCGTTCGACCCGTCCGAGGACCCCTACCGTCAGGCCCTGGCCCTGCGCCAGCCACAGTTGGGCATCCAGCGTGGCTACGGCGACGCGGTGGGCTCCGTGTTCGCGGCGGTGCCGCTGTGCGCGCCGCGCCGCACGGTGGGGCTGCTGCTCATCTACAAGGAACAGGGCGCGTCCTTCTCCGTGCGTGAGCTGGAGATGTGGAGCGCGGCGGCCAGCCAGCTGGCGGTGGCGGTGGAGAACGCGCGGCTGTTGCGGGAGGCCCAGTCCGCCCTGCGCGTGCGCGAGGAGTTCATGTCCATCGCGTCGCACGAGCTGAAGACGCCGCTCACGCCGCTGAAGCTGGGCCTGTACTCCATGGAGCGCCGCATCGCCGCGGGGCAGCCGGTGCCGCTCTCGAGCGTGCTCAAGTCCAAGCGGCAGGTGGACCGGCTCGCGGGGCTGGTGGAGGACCTGCTGGACGCAAGCCGCCTGGAGCTGGGCCGGCTGGCGCTGGACTCGTCGCCATTGGAGGTGGGGCAGCTGGTGGCGGAGGTGGTGGACCACTTCCGGCACGCCTTCGAGCGCCCCTTCACGGTGGACGTGCCGCACGACGGCGTCTGGGTCCTGGGGGACAGGGACCGGCTGGAGCAGGTGCTGGTGAACCTGCTGGAGAACGCGCACAAGTACAGCCCGGCGGGGGCGCCCATCGCGGTGCGGGTGGGGCGCACGGGCGAGTCCGCGCGCATCCAGGTGCAGGACCACGGCATCGGGATTCCGGGCGCGGATCAGGCGCTGGTGTTCCAGCGCTTCTACCGGGCGCGCAACGTGTCGCACCGCAACTTCGGCGGGCTGGGCCTGGGCCTGTTCATCAGCCACTCCATCGTGAAGATGCACGGCGGCGCGCTGGCGCTCCGCAGCCGCGAGGGCGAGGGCTCCACGTTCCTCTTGGACCTGCCGCGCATGCCCGCGCACGAGGTGCGGAGGCTGCCCCGGCGCGTGCTGGTGCTGGACGAGGACTCGAATCAGGAGGCCACGGCGGAGCGCACCCTGCGGGCGGAGGGCTTCGAGGTCTTCACCGTGCAGAGCGGCGCGGAGGCCCTGCGCAAGGCGACGCACCTGCCGGTGGACCTCATCGTCCTGTCCACGAGCGCCACGCAGTCCGCGGTGGGCAGCTTCCTGGAGACCTTCGCCACGCTGCCCCGCGCGCGGCCGGTGCCCATCCTGCTGGCGGGGGATGCGCGGCCGTGGTGGGCGCAGGAGAACGCCGCGCTGTGTCCCCGGCCGTACCGCCCGGAGGAGCTGCTCGCGGGTGTGCGCACCGTGCTGACGCGCGAGAAGCGCCGGACGCTGACTCCGGTGGAGTCGGAGCTTCCGCTCGTCACGCCCGCGTGAGACTGCCCGTGCGGAGGATGCTGAGGCCGGTGGAGTCGAAGCTTCCGCTCGTCACGCCCGCGTGAGTGGGGCCTCACGCAGGACGCGGAAGTCCGTGGGGCGCACTCCCGCTTGTTCCAGGGCCGTGCGCGAGCGGGCGTCCACGAAGGTGGTCCACTCCACCTCGCGCTGCGCGGCGTAGCGCGTGGTGACGAGCTCGGGCAGGTGGCCGGGGTGACACATCCACTCCGTGACGCCTTCCGCGGGCAGCGCCGCCAGGGACTGGGAGAAGCGCTCTGGCGTCCAGTACGCCGTCGCGCCGGACTCGCCCACGAAGTGGTCGTTCGTGGCCACGCCCCGGGCCCTCAGCGCGCCGCGCATGTCCGCGTCGATGGACCGCACCGGCAGGCCCGCGCGCCTCGCGACGCGTGACAGTCCCTCCAGGACCTGGGGATTCCGGTGCAGGTGCTTGTGCACGTCCAGGTGCGTGGCGGCCTGGCCCAGCAGCCGTTCCAGCCGCTCCAGTTGCGCGAGCGCCTCCGCCTCCACCACGTCCGCGGGGAGCGTTCCCACTCGGGTTCCGTCGAGGCTTCCATCGACGGTGCTCCACTCGCGCGGGAAGCCAGGGGCCACGGGCGCGCCCCGGTCCAGGTTCAGGTGCAACCCGATGGCGAGCCCCCGGGCCTGCCTCGCGGCGGACTCGGAGTCCGGTGCGTTCACCAGCAGGGTGGCGGAGGAGACGACGCCCTCGCGCAGTGCCTGGAGGATGCCTCGGGTGATGCCCGGGTCGTAGCCCAGGTCATCGGCGTTGATGATGAGGGCGCGGGGCGGCGTGGCTTGCCTCCTTCAGGGGCGGGGACGCGCCTGGAAGAAGCGCCACATCTGGAGGGACGCGTCCAGGTCCGTCGTGCCGCCATTGTAGAGCGGCTGCCCAGGCCACGCATGCTTGCCGCCGGTGACGGTGCACAGGCTCGCGGTGGCGCTCTCCGGCTGGCAGCCCGTATACGCCACGCAAGTACTGTTGCCCTGCTGATACGTCTGTTGCTGGGGGCCGGTGCAGCCGTTGAACTCCGCGAAGCGGCGCACGGACTCCGGAGCGGACGGGTAGGGCTTGCCTCCGAGGACGTTCTCGCCTCCGTCGTAGAAGATGGTCTCGTCTGCGCTGCCGTGGATATGGAGCACGGGGACGGGGCGCGACGGGCGGCAATCCGTCACGCCCTCCATGCCCGACACGGGCGCGATGGCGGCGATGCGCTGCGCGCGCTCACAGGCCAGCCGGTAGGAGAAGAAACCCCCGTTGGAGAAGCCGTTGGCGAAGACGCGGCGCGGGTCGGTGCACACGCGCGTGTCCAGGTCCGCGAGCAGCGCGTCCACGAAGCCCACGTCGTCCACGTTGCCAATCTGCGCCGGGCCACAGCACGCCTCGCCGTTCCAGCCCCGCGTGTCCGGTTCGCCGCGACCGTAGACTTCCGGGAAGTTGAGGCCGCGCGGGTACACCGCGATGAAGCCCTCCGCGTCGGCCAGGGTGGAGAAGCCGGTCAGCTGCTCCTGCTCCTGTTCGGTGGAGCCGAAGCCGTGGAAGCTGAGGACGACGGGCGTGGGCTTCGTGGCGTCGTAGCCCGCGGGGACGTGGACGCGGAAGGCGCGGGTGTGGCCGCCGTGCTCGACCGTCCAGTCGTAGGTGCCGGGCGTCACGGTGAGGCCCGCGCAGGCCGTGCGGTCCGCGGGGGCCACGTCCCCGGCCGGGGTGCCCGGAAGCCCCGTTTCGTCATCGGGCGGGGTGCCGGAGTCGTCCGTGGAGCCGCACGCGGTGGCGGTCAGCAGCAGGCTGGACGCGGCGAGGGCGAGGAGGCGAAGGCGCATGGATGGAAGCTAGTCCCCCGTGCCGCACTCTGCCGAGAGGGCCTGTGCCCGGTCCGGGAACTTTTCCGCCAGCGTACGTTTCACCTCGGCCACCCGGGCGGCATCGCCTTCGTGGACGTGCAGTTGGCAACGGGCGGTGAGGGCGCGGGGGTCGTCCGGGGCCAGACGCTCGGCCTCCCGGTATTCGCGCTCGGCGCCGCGCAGGTCGCCCTGCCGGAAGAGGACGGCGCCCAGGTAGGAATGGGCCACCGCGAGCGAGGGGGCCTTGCGCTGCGCGCGCTTGAGCAGGGCGACGGCGTCGTCCAGCTTCTCCTGGCGGAAGCGCACGAAGCCCAGCTCCGCCAGGGACTCGGCGTCGTCGTGCTGGCGCGTCCAGGCGGACAGCACGGTGGCGGCCTCGTCCAGCCGGCCTCCCTGGGACAGGAGCTGGCCGTAGCGGGGCGCGACCTTCGCGGAGCCCGGCGCCTGCGCGTACGCCTTCGCGAGCGCCGTCAGCGCGCCCGGCACATCCCCCTGGAGGGCCCGCAGGTCGGCCAGGGCCAGCGGCGCGCGGACGTCCTTGGGGGCCAGGGCGGTGGCCTCGTCGATGGCGCGTTCCGCGCGCTTGCCCATGCGCAGCTCGGTGGCGGCGCGCGCGGCGAGCAGGTGCGCCTCCGCCTCCTTCGGGAAGCGCGAGGTGTAGGCCTCCGCCAGCGCCAGGGCCTGCGGGTGGGCGCCCGCGTCGAGCAGCAGCGTGCCCGCGCGAGCCAGCTCCTTGGCCGTGGCGCGCACGTCCTTGCCCAGCCCGTCCAGCGCGGACACCTTCGCCTCCGCCGTGGTGGCGGCTTCGGCGGCGGCGATCCTCGCGGGGGGCGGCAGGTCCGGGCGCCGCAGGTACCACGTGGCCCCCGCGCCCAGTCCGCCCAGCGCGAGCACACCCGCGACGATGGCGATGATTCTGCGCGACCGGGGAGCTCCACGCGACGCCGGGTCGCGAGCACCCGCCGGAGCTTCTCCGCGTCCCTTGCTCACGGACGCCGGGGAGGCCACGCCGTGCGCGGCGCCCTCCGCCGGGTTTCCCGAGGTCGCGACCGGAATCTCCGCCGTCATGGGCCGGGTCGAACCGCGAATCGACACGGTGTGGGTGCCCAGGGGCGGAAGAGGACGTGAAGCCGGCGGAGCGGCGGCCGGCGGTGGCGGCACGGGCCAGGACGGAATGCCCTGCACACCGAACGGCGGGAGCACGTCCATGCCGGGGGCTCCATCCGCGCCCGAATTGGACGGATCCGCGAGCCTCGCGTTGCGCAGCGCCAGCCGCTTGGGGTCACGGTCCGGCGGAAACAGCGTGTCCAGGTACGCGGCCACCTGCGCCGGCGCGGCGACCTCCGCGGGCCCGCCCAGCAGCTCGATGGCGGCGATGAACGTCTGCAGGCTGTCGAAGCGCGCCTCCGGGTCCTTCGCGAGCGCCTTGAGACACACCGTCTCCAGCGCCTGCGGCACCGACGGGTCGAACGCGGTGGGCGGCTTCGGCCTTCCTTCGGAGATGCGCGTGAGCACCTCTTCGGTGGACATGCCGGTGAAGGGCCGCCGGCCGCACAGCTGCTCGTAGAGCATCACCCCCGCGGCGAACAGGTCCGCGCGGTGGTCCACGCTGCGGCCGGCGATCATCTCCGGCGACATGTAGAAGAACTTCCCCTTCAGCGTCCCGGGCTCCGTCCCCGACCCCAGCGCGTCCGCCTTCGCGATGCCGAAGTCGATGACCTTCACCGCGCCGTTCGCCCCGACGTGGATGTTGTCCGGCGTGAAGTCGCGGTGGACGATGCGCAGCGGCCGGCCCGCCTCGTCCACGGCGCGGTGCGCGGCGTCCAATCCCCGGCACGCATCCACCAGCACGCGCAGGGTGATGCCCAGCGGAACGCGCTGGCCACGCTCGGCGGCCTCCTGCCGCACCTCCGCGAACGAGCGACCCTCCAACAGCTCCATGGCGATGAAGGGCTCCCCGCCCTCCATGCCCAGCTCCAGGATGGACACCACGTTGGGGTGGCGCACCTGCGCGGTGATGCGCGCCTCGTTGAGGAACATCTGCACGATGCGCCGGTCCGCGACCAGGTGCGGCATCAGCCGCTTCACCGCCACGGCCGGACCGCGCTGCCCGTCCAGGCTGATGGCGCGCGCCAGATACACCTCCGCCATGCCGCCTGTCGCGATGCGCGCGCTCAAGCGGTAGCGGCCTGCCCAGGAAACGCCGGGTTCCGACACCAAGGTAGCGGCAGTCTACGGGCCCGCGCCCCCGGCGCCCAACGTCATGACGCGCCGCCTGCCTGCTTGTCCCCGGTCCCCCCGCGCATGCCCACCGTATTGGGCCGGCCGGGACGACGGGTGTGGGTGCAGGGATGTGTGGAGCCGATGACGGAGGACGGGCCGGGAGTGCTAACGTCCCCCGTCTCAAGCGTGACCCCTAAGGGGAGGGGGCCGCCTTCACGAACCTCGCGTACCGTCGCGGATGCAGGGAGGGATGTTGGGCACCGTCCTCAAGGGTGGTTTCGTCGTCGAATTGGAGCCCGCGTCCGTGGAGCGGGTGGACCTGCGCATCGAAGGTGAGCGCATCGTGGCGCGGGGCGAGGACCTTGCGCCCGGCCCCGACGACGAGGTGGTCGCGCTGTCCGGCAAGCTCGTCTTCCCGGGGCTCGTCAACGCCCACCACCGGCTGGCGACCGTGCTGTCGCGCGGCCTGGTCCGTCCGATGCCCACGTCCTACCAGGCCCTGCTGGAGCAGGTGCGCTGGCCCTTCGAGAACGCGCTGGACCTGGACGCGGTGCAGGTGGCCGCCACCGCGAGCGGCCTGGAGTCCATCCAGTGCGGCACCACCACCCTGTTTGATTTGCACGCTTCGCCCAAGGCGGTGACGGGCTCGCTCTTGCGCTCGGCGCGCGGGCTCCATGAGGTGGGCGTGCGCGGCGTGCTGTCCTACGCGGTGACGGACCGCATGGGCGCGGTGGGCCGCGAGGAGGGGCTGGAGGAGACGGTCAGCTTCGCGCGCAAGGCCCGGGGCCGCTTCCGCGGGCAGGTGGGCGCGGGCCCCTGCTTTACGCTGGGCGACGACGCGCTCCAGGGCCTGGGCGAGGCGCTCAACACCACCGGCACCGGGCTGCACTTCCCGCTCGCGGAGGATCCGCTGGACGAGCGGCTGTCCACCGAGCGCCACGGCAACCCGCCGGTGACGCGGCTGCTCACCAGCAACCTGCTGTCGCCCCGCGCCATGGCGGCGCACGCGGGCCATCTGGCGTGGGCGGACCTGGCGCAGGTGCTGGCCACGGGGACGTGGTTCCTGCACACACCGCGCTCCAACCAGGGCCAGGAGGTGGGCTACGCGCCCGCGCTGAAGTTCGGGGCGCGCGCGTCGCTGGGGACGGACGGCACGTCGCCGGACCTGTTCGCGGAGGCGCAGGCGGCGTATCTGCGCTCGCGCGAGGCGGGGCAGCCCATCGACGTGCTGCGCTACCTGGCCAACGGCCACCGGCTGGCGTCGCAGGTGTTCGAGGCGGCCATCGGCCCCATGCGCGAGGGGGCGCTCGCGGACCTGCTGGTGCTGGACTACCTGTCGCCCACGCCGCTGACCGCGGAGACGCTGGCGTGGCACGTGGTGCACGGGCTGGGCAGCCGCCACGTGGAGGCGGTGATGGTGGACGGCGTGTGGCGCGTGTGGGCGCGCAGGCCGCTGTCGGTGAACCCCACCGTGGTGGCCGAGCAATCGCGCGAGGCCGCCGCCGCCGTGTGGGCCCGCATGGAGTCGCCGTAGCGCTGGGGGCGCGGGGGCTTGTCGCGGTGTCCGGGGCCCGTTAAGTCCCGGGCATGCTCAACTCCCTGCTCGTCGTCGGATGGCTCAGCGCAGCGATTCCCCAGGTGGGTGAAACCGCCCCGGACTTCACGGTGAAGGACACCGCGGGGACGACCTACACGCTGTCGGAGATGGTGAAGAAGGGGCCCGTCATCGTGGCCTTCTTCCCCAAGGCGTTCACCAGCGGCTGCACGAAGGAGCTGACCGCGTACCGTGACCGCTACAAGGACATCGAGCAGGTGCAGGGCCAGGTGCTGGCCTTCTCCACGGACGACGCGGAGACGCTGGCGCGCTTCAAGACGGAGCTGAAGGCACCCTTCGTGTTCGTCCCGGATCCGGACGGCAAGGTGGTGGGCGCGTACGACGTGAAGATGCCGGTGATGACGGTGTCCAAGCGCTACACGTTCGTCGTGGGCGAGGACCGCAAGGTGCTCAATGTGAGCGAGGGCAAGGACGCCATCGACGTCTCGGGCGCCATCGCCGCGTGTCCCCTGCGCAAGGGCGGCGCCGCGAAGCCCGCGGCGGCCCCGGCGGGAAACACGCCGCCCACCCAGGCCGCGCCCGCGACGAAGTAGCCCAAGGTGCTCTGGCTTCCGGGACAAGGGCACGGTCCACTCGCGGACGTCCTCATGGCACGCGCGGGCCGGACGCTGGCCGTGCCGTTGAGGAGTTCACGCGGCACGAGGCCTGCTGGCTTGTCCGCCCCGGTCGCGGAGCGATAGCCCTGGGGCATGCCGCGCGCGGGGCGTCCTCCGTCCGCCGGGCTGGGGGCGTGAGGAGGCCCGAGTGGATGGACATCGTCTTCCTGGGCCCCGTGTGCCGGGCCACCGCCGAGGCACAGGCGGCCACGGCCCCGAGACAGCTCGCGCAGGCGCTCCGGAGGCGCGGACACACGGTCCTCTTCCTGGAGCGCACGGCGCCCGGTGCACGTGGGGAGGAGCCCTCCGCCGCCGAGCCGTACCTGGACCTGGCGGACCTGCACGCGCGCTTCCATTCGCGGGTGCGCCGCGCGGACCTGGTGCTGGTGGACGCGGACGTGCCGCAGGTCGCGGACGTGAGCCGCTGGGCCACGAACACGGCGCGGGGGCTCACGGTCTTCTGGGACCGGGACACGCCCCGGACGCTGGCGCGGCACGCCCTGCGAGAGGACCCCGCCTGCATGACGCCGGACCTGTTCACGGGCTACCGGCTCTATCTCTGCTCCAGTGGAGGCCCGGTGCCCCGCCAGCTGGAGCGCGAGTGGGGCGTGGCTCGCGCGCGCGTGTTCCTGCCGGGCGTGGACGCGGAGCACTTCGCGCCTGGAAGCGGGCGGACGCGCTGGGACCTGGGGTACGCGGGGCCGTCGTCGCCGGAGCGGCGGGGACTCTTGACGCAATGGCTGCTGGGCGCCGCGCGCGGCTGGCCCGAGGGGCGCTTCGTGCTCGCGGGCACGCTGGCTGCGGTGGATGACGCCTGGCCCGCCAACGTGGCGAGGCACGAGGCCCCGTCACTCCCGGAGCACGCGGGCTTCCTCGGTGCGCAGCGCTTCACGCTGGCCCTGTCCCAAGCCGAGCACACGCCGGGGGCGAACCTGTTCGAGGCCGCGGCCTGTGGAGCGGCGCTCATCTGCGACCCCTGGCCGGGCCTGGAGGACGTCTTCTCGCTGGGCGAGGAGGTGATGGTCGCCCGCACGGAGCAGGACGTGCTGCGCTACCTGCTCGCGATGCCGGAAGCGGACCGGCGCCAACTGGGCATGCGGGCCCGGGCCAGGGTCCTGGCTGAACACACCGTGGCCCACCGGGCGCTGCAGTTGGAGCAATACGCGAGCGAAGCGGAGCGCGGAGCCGCGTGGATGGCCCCGGTCCGCTCGCTGAACTGAGTGTCCGGAGTTCGGGGCGCTGAACGTGAAGCCCGGTCGGCGGCGAATCGCACGAACCTGTCCGACAGTCGGACAGGTTCTGGAGCACCGCTCCGGGGGCCTATGCCCCTTCCGGTGCCGTCACCATCTCCCGAGGCGGGAAAACGAACTGCGCGGCGCCGGCCACGAGCGGTGAGTCGTCCCGCCGGAACATGGCGAGCGCCGCGAGCCGTTCCTCCGTCCAGCCGCGTCCGTCCCCCGCGTCGCGCACCAGGCAGTGCAGGGCCACGCGCCGCGCCTCCGGGCTGGAGCTCCGCGCCAGTCGCCCTCCGACGTCTTCCATCGTCTCCACCGGCAGGTTCGACACCGCCACCTGCGCCGCCGTCAGCGCGTCCGCGTGGAGCCAGCCCTCCTGGCCCATCGTGTCCAGGTGGCCCGCGAACGCCGGCGGAGCCAGGGCCACCACGGCGCAGCGCACGCGCAGCGTCGCCAGACGCGGGTCCTTCGTGAGCAGCCCCGTCACCAGTCCCTGCACGGCATGCAATGGCACGGGCCGCATCCGGTCCCGGGGCTGGAGCAGCGCGTCCATCGCCACGCTCAGCGCGCGCCGGTCGTGCGCCACCGCCTCCAGCATCCGCTCGAACAGCGCCACGTCGCGCTCGTCGGCCCGATACACCAGCGCCCCCATCGCCGCGCGCACCTCGTCGTCATAGGGCGAGGCCAGCCGCGCGCCACAGGCGGAGAGGAACACCCGCTCCCGGTCCTTCACGGACAGCCAGGTTGCGCGCCGCAGCAGGTCGATGCGCGCATCCGGCTCCGGCCGCGCCAGCACCTTCGCGAGCAGCCCGGACAGCCGCGCATCCAGCGCCTCCGTCAGCCGGTCTGCCGGGATGTCGCCCACGCGCGCCGCCATGATGGCGTCCTCGCCGGTGACGGCGCGCTCGAACACCGCCCACGTGGGCTCGCGGTCCAGGTGGTCCCACAGCGCACGCAAGAGCGCGATGCGCACGTCGCGGTGCAGCGGCTTCGCGTCCAGCTCCAGCAGCCGCTCGTAGCCCGCGTCCGAGCGCAGCTCGCCCAGCAGGCGCACCACCTCCTTGGCCACCGTGACCTTGGTCAGCGGCACCTCCGCGAGCTGCGACAGCACCCGCGCGACCGGCATGCCGTTGAACGCACGCCGCAGGCCGTAGATGGCGATGCGCGCACGTGAATCCTCCAGCGCCCTCAGCAGCGTGGGCACGCCCTGGCCTTGGTCGCACCGCGCCATCACCCGCAGCGCCCGCTCCTGCACCGCGGGCCGCTTGTCGTCCGCCAGCGCGAGCAGCGCGTCCATGGGCGCCCAGTCCAGCGCCGCCATCAGCGACACCGCCCCCAGCAGCGTGGGTGTGTCCCGCTCCATGTCCGCGCACAGCCTCGCGAGCGCGCGCGAATACGCCTGGCACTGCTCCGTCGTCCACCGGAAGAAGCCAGAGAAGAAGGGGAGGAGCCAGTGCGTCGCCCCCGTGGCGAACTGGCCGGTGATGACCGGCGCGTCCAGGTAGGGCCCCAGCAGGTCCTGCCGCCGCCGGTGCAGGTACTCGCGCACCACCGAAATGGCGATGATGCTCTCGTCCCGCTTGAGCAGCTCGGGCAGGAGCCGGTCGAAGTCCCTCCATGCGCGGTGGCGCAGGATCGACAGGACGGACGCGTACGCCTTGCCCTGCCGCAGCGCCATCCGCTCCAACTCTCCCACCAGCTCCGGGTGCAGGGGTTCCCCTGGCTGCTCGGAAGCAGCCAGCGCCACGACCTCTTCGGCCCAGCCCCGGTCCCTCCAGAGCCGGAGCGTGGCCGCGAGCGTCGCCTCGAAGCGGGGCCGGTCCTCCCTCGACAGCCACACCGTCAGGGCGAGCGACAACCGCACCTGGGGGGTGGTGTCACGCACGGAGACGAGCCAGTCAGACAGGCCGGGTACCAGCACCGCGCGCTTGCCCAGGCTCGCCGCCAATTGGAGCAGGGGCCCCCCCCGCTCGCGCTCCGCCCAGACCTTCGCCATTTTCAGCAGGTACGGTGCGGACAGGCGCACCTCCTCGTCCGTCAACCGGTGCCCCAGCCCGCCGTCCTGGACGCGCCCGCGCTCCTTGAGGAAGGTACCCAGCCACTGTGCGCCCCACGCCGGGTCCGCGCGGAACGCCCGCACCAGCAGCCGCTCCGCCGCCTGCGCCGTGGGCATCGACAGGTCCGCGGCATCCAGCGCGTCGCGCAGCACCCGGCCCAGTGCCTCGGTGTGCTCAGCGCGCCACATCCGCCGGGGCCAGTCCGCCAGCGCCTGCAACATCAGCCCACGCACCGGGTCCTGTTCGTTCTTCCGGGCCAGCACCACCGCGAGCGCGGGGGCCATGCACGCGGGCTCGTCCGGACGCAGGCCGGGCAGGGCCAGCAGGGCGCTCAGCGCCGCGCCGCGCATGCCTGCGTCCGGGTGGCCCATCTCGGCCCGGAGGACTTCCAGCGCCTCGCTCCACGGCAGGTAGCGCGCGTAGGCGATGCGCTTCTCGGCGCGGGTATGTAGCGCCATCACCTCATGCAGGTGCCGGCGCGCCTCGCGCTCGCGCAGGTCCACCGGCAGGTGCCGCAGTTGCTCCAACTGGATGACGCCGTCCCTGTTCCGCGCCCCCGCGGTCCAGCGCGCGTAGACGCTCTCGCGCACGGCCGGGGCCACGATCCGGGCGATGAGCTTCGTGCCCCAGGCGGGGGCCCGCTTCACGGACGAGGCCCAGGCCTCGGTGAGCGTCGCGTGCAGCGGCTCCGGCAGGTCCTCCAGCACGTCCTCCGCGCTGCCCAGCAGCGTCGGATCGCGCTGGACGATCCACGTCAGGGACTCGGCGTCCAGCGACGCCGGGGACTTCGCGAACAGCAGATGCGAGAGGGCCACCGAGGGGTGCTGGCGCAGGAGCGCCACCATGCGCATGGGGCGCTGCCGCGCCAGCGACCGCAGGGGATATTCGTCTGGCGGGATGCCTCGCTCCAGCATCAGCGTCATCAGCGTCTCCGCGATGTCGGGCGTCCGGTCCGACAGCCACGCGAGGCCCCACGCCAGATGCTGCCGGGTCACCGGGTCCGGCTCGCCGGGTACCGCGCGCAGCTGCTCCAGCAAGAGCTCGCCCAGCACCGCGGGCGCACGCCGCGCCAGCCGCGCCCAGAACCGGTGGCTGGGACGCTCCAACGCCCGAGCCAGGTGCTTGCGCAGGCCCGCCTCGGAGGCCAGGGGCACCGTGTCCGCGAAGGTGGCGTGGTCGCCCCCCTCCGCCAGCCCGTCGAGGAACGCGTCGATGACCGGGTAGCGCCGCTGCTTCACCAACTGGCGCAGCACGGACTGCTCGCGGCGCATGCCGTGCGCCATCCGCAGCGCCTCCAGCGCCTGCGCGTCGTCACAGGCCAGTGACACCAGCTCGAACGCCAGCGTGCGCACGCGCGAGGACTCGTCCGCCGTGGCCTTCAGCACCGCCGCGCCATCCCGGCGCGTGAACTGGGCCGCCAGGGCCAGCCGCCGCTCGAAGGCGTCCCCCCGGGCCAGCGCATCCAGCAGCGCCTGCGCCTCCGGGTCCGTCCGGGCCTTGCGCCCCAGGGCCACCATGTGGCGCACCCGGGCATCATGGAAGGTGGAGGTCAGCTCGGCGCGCAGGGTGGACAGGGCGGGTTCGGACATGGCGCCCAAGGATGCCTGCTCCCCTGGTTTCCTGACAGACCCGCCCTGACCGAGTCCTTTCTCCGATGCTCAGTGCGCCGCCTCGGAGGGGGTGACGGGGTAGTTGCCCGTCGAGTGCGCGCGCGCGTGCTGCGCGAAGAGGAAGCGCCGGACGGCGGCGCGGGTGATGAGTCCGCACGGGGCCAGTCCCAGCACGGGCGCCACCGGCAACGCGTCCACGTCCTCCTGGTCCATCACCTGGAGCGCATGCGCCAGGTCCGAGTCCGGCGCCAGCGCGGGCAGCTTGCGCGCCAGGTCGCTGGCCACGAGCAGCGGGTACATGGACTCGTCGCGCCACACCTCGCGCAGCTGCTCCACCTGCACCGTGCCGTAGAGGTTTCCCTCGGTGTCCAGCACCGGCAGCGTGCCGGCCTCGGACGTGAGCAGCTGGTCCGTCAGCGCGCGCAGCGGCGTACCCGCGGGCACCGCCGGCACCTCCGTCATCAGGGCCCGCACGTGCGTGGCCGCCAGCAGGTCCTCGTCGCTCTGCACCTTGGGCGCCGTGCGCTCCGTGAGGAAGTGACACACCGCGGACGCGATGGTGCACGTCACCATCAGCGGCAGGATGATTTCATGGCTGCCGCTCAGCTCGTACAGCATCATCATGCCGGTGAGCGGACCGCGCGTGAGCGCCGCCACCGCGCCGCCCATGCCCACGATGGCGTACGCGCCGCTGGGCCCCGTGGCGTGCGGGAAGAAGTAGTGCACCAGCGTGCCGAACGCGCCGCCCGCCATGGCGCCGATCAGCGCCGCAGGGAAGAACGTGCCGCCGGACCCGCCCGAGCCGATGGTGAGCGACGTGGCCACGAGCTTCAGCACGCACGCCGTCACCAGGAAGAGGAAGGGCAGCTGGCCCGCCGCCGCCAGGTTGATGTAGTCGTGCCCGCTGCCCCACACCGTGGGGCTCAGGAACACGAGCACGCCCGTGCAAAGGCCGCCCAGCGCGGCGCGCACCGGCAGCGGCTTCCGGCCCAGCCACGGGGACAGCTTCCCGCCCATGCCGCCGTGGAAGAAGTGCTCCACCCCGTGCAGCAGCTTCACGAACGCGAACGCGAGCAGCCCGCACCCGATGCCCAGCGCCGCGTAGGCGAAGACCTCCGCGCCGCTGACCAGCTCGTAGTTCACCCGGTTGAGCATGGGCGCTTCGTCCAGCACGCCGCGGCTCACCAGCGTGCCCGCCACGCTCGCCAGGATGATGGGGGAGAACACGCGCAGCTCGAACTCGCGCAGGATGATCTCCATCGCGAACACCGCGCCCGCGATGGGGGCGTTGAAGGACGCGGAGATGCCCGCGCCCGCGCCGCACGCCAGCAGGATGGACAGCTCCCTGCGGCTGAAGCCCAGCACGCGCCCCACGCTGGACGCGAACGCCGCGCCGCCATAGACGATGGGGCCCTCGCGGCCCGCGGAGCCGCCGCTGCCAATGGTGATGGCGGACGCGATGAGCTTGAGCAACCCGCGGTCCGCCGGCACCACGTTGGCGCCGCTCTTCACCGCGCGCACCACCTCTGGAAGGCCGTGGCCGTGCGTCTCCGGCCGGTCGCGCAAGAGCCGCCCCACCGCCAGGCCACCCACCGTGGGAGCGAGCAGCATCAGCCACCAGGGCAGGTGCGGCAGCACCGCAGGCAGGTTGTGCGCGTGGCCGAACACGGCGTTCACGGCCGCCAGGCCCACGAGCGGGTAGTAGAGCGACAGCGCGCCCAGCGTCAGCAGCGCCAGCAGGCGCAGGCGGCGCTTCACCTCATCGCGAGGGCCGCCGGGTTCAATCACCCGCGCCAGCAGGAGAGCGCCCAGCGCCAGCGGCACGCCTACCAGCGCGTACTCCAGGTGCCAGCGCGCGGAGGAGAGCGACTCCATCAACGTGCGCAGCCGCTGCGGCTTGAACGTCGCCGCCAGCTCCGCGGCGCTGAACGTGATGCCGCTCATCACGCCAATGAGGTTGGAGAAGATGCCCGCGGCCAGTCCGCTGTAGAGCCCGACGACCGCGCCCGCGATGGGCAACACCGAGGGGGTCGGCAGGCGGATGCGGTTGGACGCGCCCAGCAGGAAATAGATGAGGCGTGAAAGGCTCTGTCGCGCCCAGAGCGTGAGCGCGGCCATCCGCTGCATTTCGGCAGGCGGAGGTTCGTCGGAGGTGTTCATTTGGTGCACCTACTAAATGGAGGAGGCTGGTGGGTTTCAAGCCTCTTGATGACGCCAGCGCTCCGGCGCCGTCCGCCTGCACTCCACTCCACACATCACCCGAGCGGTGCCCGGCTCCCTGCCCCCGGAGCGTGTTACGACGCCCCGGTTTCCACCCCATGAAGGAGGCATCGCACATGCTCAAGCAGGGAGACGTGGCGCCGGAGTTCACCGTGCAGGACGCGACGGGGAAGACGCACCGGCTGTCGGACTACCGGGGCAAGAACGTGGTGCTCTGGTTCTACCCGAAGGCGGACACCCCGGGATGCACCGCGGAGGGCTGCTCCTTCCGCGACCACAAGACCCAGTACGAGGCGAAGGGCACCGCCATCCTGGGCATCAGCTTCGACACGCCGGAGGAGAACCAGGCCTTCGCCCAGAAGTTCGGCTTCAACTTCCCGCTCCTGTGCGACGTGGATCGCAAGGTGGGGCTGGCCTACGGGGCGGCGGATGACGCCTCGGCCCCCAACGCGCGCAGGGTGGGCGTCGTCATCGGGCCGGACGGCCGCATCAAGGAGTGGCACGCCAAGGTGGACGCGCGCGCCTTCCCCCAGGAAGCGCTGTCGCGGCTCCAGTAGGACTCCAAGCTCCCCCTCAAGGCGCGAAAGAGCGGGACGGCAGGCGCGAGCGGATGAACACCGCCACGCCCGCCAGCACGAACCACGGCAGCACGTGCCCCAGCATCAGGTGGCCCGCGCTGCCGTCCGGGCAGTGCACGTGCAGCACGAGCAGGCTCACACCCGCGGAGGACAGGCCCGCCGCCATCGCCCGCACGGGCTGGAAGGCGGAGCGGCACAAGAGGACGAGCGCCAGGGCCAGCGGCACCACCGACAGCGCCACCTCCGCGCCCATGCACCCCAGGGTGCCGACGAGGAACGGCCGCACCTGGACGCCCGAGCGCCCGGTCAGCTGCGCCAGCGCCACGACGAGCGCGCCCACGGCCACGAGCGTGAAGGGCCAGGCGCGCTGCCTCGGCGCCAGGGCCACCATCGCTCCGCCGCCCACACCCACGACGATGAGCAGCGCCACGAGCGCCACCGCCAGCGGCGACGCGGAGTTGAGCATCATCCCGTGCCGGCCCACCCAGAGCAGCCCCACCACGCCCACGCCCAGATAGGCGGCGAGCAGCACCGCCACCTCCTTCCACCACGGCGTGGGCCGGGGGTGCGCCGCCAGCTCCGTCAGCGACTGGCGCCGCGTCTGTTCGAGCCGGGCCTCGTCGATGGGAACGGCGGGCGGAGCGGAGGAGGGTGCCGCCAGCACCTGGAAGCCCTCCAGCAGGGCGCGGCAGTCCGCGCACCCGGCCGCGTGTGACGCCAGGTCCGGAGGCAGCGGGCCGTCCAGTCGGTCCAGGACGCGTTCGCACTCGGGCGTCATCGTGAAGTCTCCTGCTGAAGGGGCGCGAGCAGCTCGCGCAGCCGCGCGTAGCCCCGGTGGGCGCGGACCTTCACGGCGCTCTCGGTGAGGCCCAGGGCCTCGGCGATTTCAGCGAAGCCCATGCCCTCGAAGCGGTGCATGAGGATGGGCAGCCGCTGGCCTTCGGGAAGCTGCGCCAGGGCTCGTTGCACCGCGCGCTCCAGGCCCGCGTCGCGAGGCTCCGGCGTGTCCGCCACGGCGGTGAGGGGCAATTCCCCCTCTGGCGTGAGGTCCTCCGGGCGGCGGTGGCGGCGCGCATGGTCGCGCGCGGCGTTGGTGGCGATGGCGTACAGCCACGGCCGGACGCGGGCCCCGGGCTGATAGCGGCCCCGCGCGCGCACCAGGGACAGGAAGGTGAGCTGCGCCAGGTCCTCGGCGGTGGCGGGGCTGCCGGTGAGGCGCGCCAGGTAGCCCTGGACGGGGCGCGCGTAGCGCTGGAAGAGCGCATCGAACGCCTGCGCGTCTCCCTGGCAGAACCGCTCCATCAACACCTCGTCCGGGTCGCCGGAAGCTCCTGAAGACGCCGGCATGTCCCCGGTACGCACGGGCGCGGCACCAGGTTTCACGGGAGGGGACGAAGGGCTCACGGGCGGGCCCGGATTCTAGGGCCCGAAAGGCGCCGCACGGGAGAAAGTCGCCCGTCAGGACGACGCGGCCGGCCGCAGCCTCGCCAGCCACGCCTCGAAGGCGGGGTGGCCGTGCAGGTGGGCCAGGTCCTCGTCGGAGGCGGCATAGGCCGCGTCCTTGAAGCCCAGGTCCTCCGCCCGCTGGAGCAGCCGCACCGCGTCCGCCACGTTGCCCGCGCGCGCGAAGGCGCAGGCCGCGTCGTACGCGATGCCCGGGTCCGGCACGTGCTTCAACGCCGCCTCGCTCACCGCCGCGGCCTCCGAATAGGCGCCGCGGATGAACAGCGCCCGCTCCGCGCACCGGAACGCGGCCGCCGGGTCCACGCCGGGCAGCCGCAGCGCTTCGTTCACCTGGCCCAGCCGGATGAGCGCGCCCGCGTACTCGTGCATCACGGTGCGGTCCTGCGACTCGCCCCACGCCTGCTTCCAGTAGCCCACCGCCCGGGCGTCATCCCCCACCAGCGAGAACGCCGCCGCCACCGCGTGCATCTCCACCGGCTGGCCCTGCACCTGGGAGAAGTGGTCCAGCGCGGGCCGCCCGTGGCCCTGCTTCAGCGCCACCCAGCCCAGCAGGTAATGGGTCCGGCTGGTGAGCCCCGGGGACAGGCCTTCCGTCTCCAGCACCCGGTTGCCCTGCCGCCACGCGTCGTCCAGCCGGTCCTCGCGCAGCGCCTGCTGCGCCTCGCGCAGGGCCTGGGCGGTGGGGCCCTCCTCCTCCTTGGCCTCGTTGCGCGCGCGCATCACGTCCGACAGCACGCGGAACGCCTGGAAGCCGAACATGGCGAAGAGGACGCCCATGAACAGGGCCCCGCTCTTGATGCTGAGCAGCACCAGGCCCACGCACAGCCCCAGCGCCAGCACGTGCGACACGATGAAGCCCCGCCGCCCGAACATCCGCGTCGCCAGCGCCGTGCTGATGTGCCCGCCATCCAAGGGAGGCACCGGCAGCAGGTTCAGCACCGCCCACACCATGTTGGCGAAGAAGAAGTTGCTCAGGAAGAAGTCCGCCACCTCCGAGCGGCCCCGCACCTGCATCAGCACCACCCAGCACAGGACGCCCAGCGTCAGCCCCGCCAGCGGACCCGCGAAGCTGCTCACCACGTCCTTGTGCCAGGGCAGGGGCGCGTCCGTGTTGGGCCGGGTGACGCCGCCCATGAACACCAGGTCCACGCTCGGCTGGTAACCAAAGAAGCGGAAGGCCACCGCGTGCCCCAGCTCATGGACGAGCACGGATACGAAGACGATGAACATCCACGCCAGCACGTAGGTCACCACCGCGCCCATGTGCCCGGGCGACGCGGCGTCGGCCAGCTGGTCCCCCAGCCACCCGGCACCCGAGTGCCGGCCCGGCAGGGGAAGGGACTGGTAGGCGAACACCGCGGAGAACAGCAGGTGACTCGTGTGGACGTGGACGGGGACGCTCCCGAGCCGAAAACGGAACATGGGGAGGGACCTTAATCGTTGGCCTCCACTCGCGCAGGGCCGTTCTCATGGCCCGCGCGCTTCTGTTCCCCTCCGGGTTATAGGGTGTCTTCCGACATGCTGAAGCTGGGTCCCTACACGCTCCCCAACCCCTACATCCTCGCGCCCATGGCCGGCGTGAGCGAGCGCCCCTTCCGCGTCATCGCCTTCCGGCTGGGCGCGGCCCTCTGCCCCACGGAGCTGGTCAGCGCCCAGGGGCTGATGCGCCAGAACCAGCGCACCCTCAAGTACCTGCGCTACGACCCGGCCGTGGAGAAGCCCTACTCGCTCCAGATTTTCGGCGGCGAGCCGGAGGCCATGGCCCAGGCCGCGCAGGTGGGCAAGGCCGCGGGCGCGCAGGTCATCGACATCAACATGGGCTGCCCGGTGAAGAAGGTGGTGCGCAACGGCGCCGGCAGCGGCCTCTTGTGCGACGTGCCCCGCGCCGCCGACATCGTCCGCGCCATCCGGGAAGCCACCGGCCTGCCCGTCACCTGCAAGATCCGCTCGGGCTGGGACGCGCGCACGCTCAACTATCTGAAGGTGGCGGAGGCGCTGCAGGAGGCCGGGTGCGCGGGGCTCGCCCTGCACCCGCGCACGCGTGAGCAGGGCTACTCGGGGCAGGCGAACTGGGCCCACATCGCGGACCTGAAGCGCCACTTCCCGGAGCTGCCCATCATGGGCAACGGGGACGTGAAGACGGTGGCGGACGCCCACCGCATGCTGGACAGCACCGGCTGCGACTTCGTGATGATTGGCCGGGGCGCCCTGGGCAACCCGTGGCTCTTCCGCGAGCTTTCGGGCGGCCCACCCGCCACGCCGGAGGAGCGCTGCGAGCTGGTGCTGGAGCACGCCCGGACCCACGCGGAGTTCGTCGGTGAGCCCTTGAGCGCGGTGCGCTCCTTCCGCCGCCACCTGGCCTGGTACGCCCACGGCCTCAAGGGCGCGGCGCACTTCCGCTCGGAGGTGAACGGGCTGGACTCGCCGGAGGCGGTGGAGGACAGCGTGCGCCGCTTCTTCGCGGGCGCGGACACGGACCCCACGGCACCTCTAGAGGAGCCGGAGGTGGACTACCGCGCGGCGCTGGGCTGAGCGCTGGCCACGCCCGCGACGGAAGCCGGCGGCACCAGCACGCGCCCGGTGGCGACCGCGCGGAAGTAGTCGCAGGCCGGGGTGGGGCGGCGCTCCAGGGTGTCGAAGTCGACGTGGTAGAGGCCGAAGCGCGGGCCCCAACCCTCCAACCACTCGAAGTTGTCCAGCAGGCTCCAATAAAGGTAGCCCTGCACGTCCACGCCCGCCTCGCGCGCGGCCAGCACCTGGCGCAGGTGCGCGTGCAGGTACTCCGGCCGCACCGTCCCCTTGCGGTCGTCGATGCCGTTCTCGGTAATCCACACCGGCTTGCCGTAGCGCTTCACCTCCTGAAGGAGCTGGAGGAAGCCCTCGGGCCGCTGCTCCCACCCGATGTCGGTGAGCCCGCGCCCGTCCGGGTCGCGGTACTTGAAGTCGATGAAGGGCGGGCGCGGCATGAAGCGCAGGTGCGCGCGCGTGTAGTAGTTGACGCCCACGAACTCCACGGAGTCGCGCGCCCCCTCGATGCGCACGTCCGTGGACGCCACGCCCGGCATGAACACGCGCAGGTGGCCGGACGACAGCGCCTCGTGGAACGCGTGGTTGTAGGCCGGGGCCGCCAGCCTCACCAGCGAGCGGTCCAGGGGATGCCACCAGCGGTCCGGCGCGAACGCGAGCATGTTCTGGGAGATGCCCAGCTCCACCCGGCCCAGGTGCTGGCCCAGCTCTTCCCGAGCGATGACGTGCGCGCGCACCATGTTCCCGAGCGCGGCCATCGTCTTCGCCCCGTCCGTGATGCCCGGCGGCATCAGGCCCTGGAGGTAGCCTCCCAACAAGAGGACCATCGGTTCGTTGAAGGAGATGACGAGCGCGTCCAGCCCCTCCAACAGGGGCGCGCACCGGCGCACGTACTGGCGGAAGGCCTCCAGGCTCTCCGGAAGGTGCCAGGGCGTGGACGCGTGGAACCACGTGGGGTGGGTGAAGTGATGGAGCGTCACCACCGGCCGCAGGCCCATCGCGCGCAGCTTCAGCAGCCGCTCGCGGTAACCCTCCAGCACCGCGCCATCGAACCGGCCGCGCTCGGGCTCGATTCGCGCCCACTCCAGCGACAGCCGGAACGCCGTGGCCCCCACCGCCTTCGCCAGGGCGTAGTCCTCCGCGTAGCGCCGCCAGTGGTCCACCGCGATGCCGCATCTCGCATGGGGTTCCTTCAACTTCCCCAGCCGCTCCCACTCGGCCCAGTCGTTCTCGATGCCGCCCTCCACCTGGTACGCGGACGTAGCGACGCCGAAGGTGAAGGACGCGGGGAAGGTCAGCGCGGTGGAGCTCATGCGGGCGCGCACCGTAGGCCGCCGCCTCCACGACGGGAAGCGATGCGATGCGCGCGCGCCGGATGCACGGCAGCGGACATCCAGCCCCGTAGCGCGGACCCTCGAAGTGCGTCCGGAGCCGGAAATTCGGCCTCGCGCGCGACACGTCGGACCCCCGAAATGACCGCCACGAACGGTTCGACGCGCCCGGAGGCCAAAAATCGGCCTCGCCGCGCACTGCAATACATCACCATGCGTTGACACACTGGCATGTCGCCCGTACCATTCATTTCAAGCACTCACGTTCAGTTCGAAGTGGGTGCAGGGCTCGCGTCCTCGCGGGCCTCAACACTGAACGGAGGATTCCGATGGCCGCGAAGAAGAAGACCGCGAAGAAGGCCGCGTCGAAGAAGACCGCGACGAAGAAGACCGCCCGCAAGGCCCCTGCCGCCAAGCGCGGTACGGCCAAGAAGGCCGCCGCGAAGAAGCCGGTCGCCAAGAAGGCCGCGAAGAAGAAGACCGCTTCCCGCCGGAAGGCTGCGACCCCCGCGGCCCCGTCGACCCCGGAAGCCTGAAGTAACGACGTCATTTCGGACGTCGGTTGACGTCCGGTGAACGGCTCGGCGAAACCCGCCGGGCCGTTTTTCTTTTGCGGGCCAGGGGTTTACGTCTCCTCGTGTGTCCGCCCGGGAGGGGCCCATGTCGCTGCGTCCGGTGGAGTTCGGTGAGGTCGTGGCGGAGGCCGCGGCCCGGCTGGTGGGCGCGGTGGCCCAGAAGGCGTGGTGCCCGCTTCCCCGCCTGGCCTACGTGGAGCTGCGCGTCCCCGGCAGATCGGTCGTGCTGTGCCTCTGCGCCGAAGGCGAGCTGTCGCGCCTGTCCGTCGCGGAGGACCGCTTCCCCACGCCAGGCGAGCCCGCCCCCTTCCAGCGCTGGCTGCGCCAGGAGCTCACCGGTTTCAAGCTCCAGGCCGCGCGCTACCTGGAGGAGAGCCGCGCCATCATCCTGGAGTTTGATCGCGAAGACGTGCGCCGCCGGCTGGTGCTGGAGGTGGGCGCGCCCGGAGGACTGCTGCTCCTCAGCGATAACAACCGGGTGCTGATGCTCTCCGGCGAAGGCTTCGGCCCCAGGCGCAACCTCTATCCCGGAGCGCAGTGGTCACCACCGGAGCCCGTGTCCGCGGAGGCGCTGGCGAAGGGGCGCGCGCAGCCTTCGCGTCTGGAGCCGAAGGAAGAAGACGCGCTGCCCAGGCTGCAGGCCGCCGAGCGGGTGCTCGGACAGAAGGACCGCACCAGCCGCGCGGACACCATCCGCCGCCGGCTCGCGCAGCCGTACCGGGCGAGGCTGAAGCGCTCCTCGCGCACGCTGGAGAAGGTGCGCGCGGAGGCCCAGCGAGGCCCGGAGGCGGAGAAGCACCGCGAGGTGGGCGAGCTGCTCGCGCAGAACCTGCACCGGCTCAAGCGCGGCGCGTCCCAGGTGACTCTCACCTCCTATACGGAGGCAGGCGTGGAGGAGGTCCAGGTGAAGCTGGACCCGAAGCGCACCCCGAAGGAGGAGGCGGACTGGCACTTCCACCAGTACCGGCGCCTCCTGCGTGGCGTGGAGCAGGCGCGCCACCGCGAGGCGGAATTGGCGCGCGAGGTGGCGCACGCGCAGACGGCGCTCACCCAGATTGAAGCCATGGATGACGCCGCGCTGCTCGCGCAGGTGGAAGTGCTCCAGGTGACCCAGGGGGAAGAGGGCCCGAAGGGGGGCCTCCCCTTCAAGGAGTACGTGGGCCACGGCGGCGCGCGCATCTGGGTGGGGCGCGGCGCGGAGGACAACGACCAGCTCACCTTCAAGGTGGCCCGTCCGTGGCACATATGGCTGCACGCGCGGGGCCTGCCGGGCAGCCACGTGGTGGTGCCGCTGGAGAAGAACGCGGAGGTGGCGCAGGAGGTGCTCCTGGACGCGGCGCACCTCGCGCTGCACCACTCGGGGGCCAAGGGCGAACCTCGCGGCGAAGTGAGCTACATGCCGGTGAAGTTCGTGCGCAAGCTGAAGGGCGCGGCCCCCGGGCAGGTGACGTATGCCCGGGAGAAGACCTTCGTGGTGCGCATGGAGCCGGAGCGGCTGGAGCGGCTGCTCAAGTCGCGCCATGGCGACCCGGGCAGCCTGTCCTGAAGGACGATGCCTCTGGGACGAATTCAACCCGGGGTGTCACGCTCGGCGTGTGGGCCCGGTCGACAGGCGGACGGGCATCCAGCCCCTGGCCTTGAGGTTCGGGAAGTGCCGGGTACGATGCCCCCCGCGTGACGCCCGAAGCCTTCCGCCAGATGTCCCTGTTCCCGCGTGGCTCGTCCGCGGAACGCGCCGCCATTCCCGCGCAGCGCGTGCCGGATGGCCCCGCGCCCCTGCCGCCGCGCAACCGCGTCGCGGAGGAAGCGCCGCGCGTCCTCACCGCGTCGCGTGAGGAACTCTGGTCGCGCGCGGAGTCGCTCGCGTGGCGGTTGAGCGCGAACCTGGGCATGCCGGTGCGCCTGGCCGTGACGGACAACCGCTCCACCATGGTGTCCTTCCGCCGCGGCGCGCAGGTGCTCCAGCTGCGGCTGCACCACATGTTCCTGGACGCACCCGAAGTCATCGTGCGCGCGGTGGCGGACTACGCGGGCCGGGGACACCGCGCCGCGGGCGCCCTCCTGGACGAGTACATCCGGGGCCAGCAGCCGCTCATCCGCCAGCTGCGCCGGGAATCCGACGCGGAGCTGAATCCGCTCGGCCGCTGCTTCGACCTGCGCGCGCTCTACAACGGCGTCAACGAGGCCTACTTCCAGAACGCCATCCAGGCCCGCATCGGCTGGGGCCGCATGCCGCCGCGCCGCCGCCGCAAGTCCATCCGCCTGGGCGTCTACGACCACCAGACGCGCGAAATCCGCATCCACCCCGCGCTGGACAAGCCGGACGTGCCCGCCTTCTTCGTGGAGTTCATCGTCTTCCACGAGATGCTCCACCAGCTGTTCCCCAGCAGCAATCGCACCGGGCGCCGCGTGCACCACCCGCGCGCCTTCCGCGAGCGCGAGCGCACGTACCCGCACTACGCCGCCGCGCTGCGTTGGGAGCGCGAGAACCTGGGCACGCTGCTGCGCGGTTGAGCGCACGCCGAGCGGCCTGGACATTTACTGGTTTACCTGCTCGGTCACATTCGGTGATGTCTTGACCGAAACGCGGTGGAGCCGGATGTTCGGCCTCATATGCGACGAGCAAAGATTGTCTGCACCCTCGGTCCCGCCAGTCAGACCCCGGAGATGTTGGAAGCGCTGCTGGAGGCCGGCATGGACGTGGCCCGGCTCAACTTCTCCCACGGTAGCCACGAGCAGCATCAGGCGAACATCGACATGCTGCGCGCGGCCTCGCTGAAGGTGCGCAAGGCGGTGGGCATCCTGGGCGACCTGCAGGGTCCCAAGATTCGCACCGGCCGCTTCGTCACCGGCAGCACGGAGCTGAAGCACGGCGCCACCTTCCACATCACCACCGACGAGACGGTGAAGGGCACGGACGAAATCGTGTCCACCACGTACCCGCACCTGGCGGCGGACGTGAACCCGGGCGACCGCATCCTGCTGGATGACGGCCTCCTGGAGCTGCGCGTCGTGGAGACGGACAAGAAGCAGCTCATCAAGACGGAAGTGGTGCACGGCGGCATCCTGAAGAACAACAAGGGCATCAACCTGCCCGGCGTGGCGGTGCGCGCGGACGCGCTCACGCCCAAGGACCGCGAGGACCTCATCTTCGGCCTCAAGGCGGGCGTGGACTACATCGCGCTGTCCTTCGTGCGTCAGCCGTCCGACCTGGACTCCGCGCGCCAGGCCATGGCGGAGGTGGGCCGCACGGTGCCCATCATCTCCAAGCTGGAGAAGCCGGAGGCCATCGCGCGCCTGGACGCCATCCTCGACAAGACGGACGGCGTGATGGTGGCCCGCGGCGACCTGGGCGTGGAGATTCCCCCGGAAGAAGTGCCCGCCGTCCAGAAGGACATCATCCGGCGCTCCAACCTGCGCGGCCTGCCCGTCATCGTGGCCACGCAGATGCTCAACTCGATGATCGACAACCCGCGCCCCACGCGCGCGGAGGCCAGCGACGTGGCCAACGCCGTCTACGACGGCGCGGACGCGCTGATGCTCTCGGGTGAGACGGCGAGCGGCAAGTTCCCCCTGGACTCCGTGCAGATGATGGAGCGCATCATCCTGGCGGCCGAGTCCTCCTCCCGCGCGCAGCTCCTGCCGCGCCAGATTGAGGCCCCGCTGGGCCTGCCGCTGCACTTCCCGGACGTCATCGCGCGCGTGGCGTGCGAGGCGGCCAAGGCCAGCGGCGCCACGCTCATCGCGGCCTTCACGCTGTCGGGCGTGACGGCGCGGCTCTTGGCGCACTACCGGCCCACGGTGCCGATTGTGGCGTTCAGCCCGAACCAGGAGGTGCGCCGCCGCCTGTCGCTGCTCTGGGGCGTGGTGCCGCGCGTGCTGGAGCCCATCCAGGAGACGGAGACCATGCTCCGCCGCGTGGAGGAGGAGCTGGTGTCGCGGGGCCTCGCGCGCCGGGGTGACCGCATCGTGGTGGTGTTCGGCGCGCCGGTGGGCCAGCCGGGGAAGATCAACAGCCTCCGGCTGCACACCATCAGCGCCTGATGCAGGGCCCTACGCCGGGCTCTTCTTGAGAGCCCGGCGGGGAATCTCCGCCTCGACGAAGAGGGTGAAGAGGTCCTTGTCGAGCTGTCCGGACCCCGCCTCCTTCTTGAGGATGTCCAACGCGAGCGTGTGCGGCACGGCCTTCTTGTAGGGCCGGTCGCTCGCGGTGAGCGCGTCGTAGATGTCGCAGATGGACATCATCCGGGACTGCACCGGAATCTCCGGGATGGCGCGAGGGTAGCCCGTGCCATCCAGCTTCTCGTGGTGCGCGTACGCAATCTCCGGCACGCGGCGCAGCGCGCGAGTCCACGGAATCTGCGACAGGAAGCGGTACGTGTGCTCGACGTGGCTCTCGATTTCGCGGCGCTCCTCCGGGGAGAGCGTGCCGCGGGTGATGGAGAGGGATTGGATTTCATGGGACAGCAGCAGCGGCTGTCCATGGTCGTGCGCGTCGGTGAACGTGAGCTTGCCCAGCTCCAAGAGCCGCTCGAAGTTGCCCTGAGCGAGCACCGTGGGCTTGTTGCAGGTGAGCAGGAAGCCCATCACCTCATCCAGCTGGGCCAGCTCCTGGGCGAGCCGCGCGTCCTCCTCCTGATGGATGGAGGGCAGGGCGGACAGGCCTCGGACCTCCACGGAGGCAAGCCGGCGCCGGGAGCTCTGCAGCTGCAAATCCTTGCGAGCCAGTTGGAAGCGGGCGCTTAGCGCCTCCAGCTCATGCGGATACAGCTTCTCCGCCTTGACGAGCACGTTCTCGCGCACGCCCACCTTGCCGAAGTCGTGCAGCAGCGACGCGTACCGCAGCTCCTGCAGCTCCACGGCGGTGAAGCGCGTCTGGGCATAGGGGCCGGTGGTGTGGTGCTCCAGCGCCTTGGCCAGGGACACGGTGAGGTCCGCGACGCGGCCGGAGTGGCCGGCGGTGGAGGGGTCACGCGCTTCGATGGCGACGACGGACGCGGAGACGAAGCCCTCGAAGAGGCGGTTGATTTCTTCGTGGAGGAGGGCGTTTTCAATCGCGCCGGCGGCCTGGGCGCCCAGGGCGAGCAGCAGCTCCTCGTCCTCCTCGTCGAACACCTGCCCGCCGCGCTTGTTGAGGGCCTGGATGACGCCTGTCACCTCTCCATTGGCGTCGCGCATGGGGACGCAGAGGATGGTGTGGGTGCGGTAGCCGCTGGAGACATCGAAGCTGCTGTTGAAGCGGGCGTCGGCGTAGGCATCGGGGATGTTGATGACGGCGCCGGTGTGGGCGACCTGGCCGGCGATGCCGCTGCCCATGGGGAGGCGGATTTCATTCTTGGAGCCCTGGGCCACCTTGCTCCAGAGCTCCTCGCGCTCGCGGTCCAGGATGAAGAGCGAGCAGCGGTCCGACTCCACGACCTTGGTGGCCTCATAGAGGATGAGGGGCAGCAGCAGGTCCAGGTCCCGCTCGGCGCTCATCGCCTTGGCGACATCCAGGATGGACGTCAGCTTCGCGAGCCGGCGGGACAGGTTGGGGGACGCGGGCACGGACTGGGGAAGCACCGGGGCGGGCTCCGTGGGATGCGGCGGATGGCCGCGGGCACGCCAGGTTTTAGCACGCACGGTGTGTCGGCCGCCCGGCCCCCCCACCTGCCAGGTCCACCTCTGTCCGCCAGCCCTCTGTCCTGCCGGGCGAAGGTACCAGGGGCCTCCGGAAGCGGTTATGAAGCGCCGCCATGACCCGCCCTGTCCGCATCTCTCCGTCGCTGCTCTCCTCTGATTTCAGCCGCCTGGGTGAGGAGGTCCGCGCCATCGAGGCCGCCGGCGCGGATTGGATTCACGTGGATGTCATGGATGGCAGGTTTGTGCCCAATCTCACGTTGGGGCCGGTCATCGTGGAGGCCATCAAGCGGGTGGCGACGAAGCCGCTGGACGTGCACCTGATGATTGTGGAGCCGGAGAAGTACGTGGACGCGTTCGTGAAGGCGGGCGCGGACGTGCTGACGGTGCACCAGGAGGCGAGCCCCCACCTGCACCGCACGTTGCAGCACATCCGTCACGCGGGGGCGAAGCCGGCGGTGGTGTTGAACCCGGGCACGCCGCTGTCGGCGATTGAAGATGTGCTGGGCGACGTGGACATGGTGCTCGTGATGAGCGTGAACCCGGGATTCGGGGGCCAGTCGTTCATCGAGTCCACGGTGGACAAGGTCCGCCGGCTGCGCGCGATGTTGGACGCGCGGGGGCTGAAGGGCGTGGACATCGAGGTGGACGGCGGCATCAACGCCGAGACGGCGAAGCGCGTGGTGGAGGCGGGGGCGACGGTGTTGGTGGCGGGCAGCTACGTGTTTGGCGCGAAGGACCGCGCGGAGGCCATCCGGTCGCTGCGGCCGTCGTGAGTCAGGCGGCTTCGGGCGAAGCGGGGGGGCGCACGGCGGCGGCGGCCATGCGAGCGATGCGGGTCATGAAGGTGGGGTCGCACGGCTTCACTTCGTAGTCGTCGGCGCCCAGCTCGAAGCACACGTGGCGGGTGAACTGATCCTCCACGCCGCTGAGCATGATGACCTTGCAGTCGCGAGTGACGGGGTCCTTCTTCAGCTGCGCGAGCAGATCCCGTCCATCCTGGTGCTGGTTGATGTCCAGGATGATGACCGCGGGCCGGTGTTTGCGAGCCAGCTCCATCACATGTTCGGAGGTGGTGTCGGACACGCAGACGAGGCCGGAGCGCTTGGCCTCTCGGGCGAGTGCGGACACGACAAGGGGCTCATCATCCGAGATGAGGACAGTGGGAGCAGTCATGGTCCTCTGTGGGGGAACAGGGGCGGATCAACGTGCAACAGCTTGGAACTACAGGAAGGCCTGGATCTTGTGAAGAGGGTGAACATTGTCCCGTCCTGAAGGGTAGGTAGGACAACAGTCGGGGGAG